>NZ_JALIHH010000311.1:4475-15760 GCF_022869435.1 Aeromonas sp. LsrichE-8G | reverse complement strand
GCTTCAGTGCCATAGTCCTTGAAAAAATCAAACAGGCTGTAGCCTTTCTGGAATTGGACTTTGCTTTTGGCCATGATCTCGCACCTCAGTAACTGTACGTAAGATCAGTATAGCTCGTGGTGACTGCTAATCATGGGTAATCAGGATATTTTATGTGTGTATGCATGTTTCAGCAAAGAGCGGAGCGAGCCCTATCAGGTAGTGCGTAATCGCCAAGGTGAACAGATTATGAGGCATAGTACATTCAACAGACATTATTTCCCATATCTGCCTGTCACCCAAGTGGCCACTCCACTTGGGGAATTCTGACAACCTGAGTAAGGGCGTTCAGCTTATTTAAGGCTCTCACATACGCCATCACGTCCCCAACCTGACCGTTGTATGTTCGTAGGCTGATTTTCCCCGCTAGCAACTGTTTAAACCGATACATCGCTGTTTCCCGAGCGAGCGATGGTGATATCCTGACATCCTCTACCTGTGCGCCAGGCCTTCCTTGCGCATCACCAGCACCGCCTCATTTCTCAGATGTCCCTTTTCCCATAATCCCGCGCTTTTGCGAGGCGGAATACAGGCTGTTGCCCCTTTGCGCAAGATATGCTGATGGCTGGCTTTGCTGTCGTAGGCGCCATCCGCATAAATGGTACCCAAGTTGCGCCAGATAGGTCGCTTCTCGGCACCGTGTTTTCTGACCTTCCACGCGCCTTCCCCAAATACATTGAGGCCAATCGAATCTATAACTAGGTCGGAGATCCCTCCTTTGGGGGACGGCAGTATAGACAACTTTCATAGTGCCGGTACTCAAAGCGGTACGTTCATCAACTCGAACAGAGAGTCGAGTAGTCCCTGAGTTGCTCGCAAAGTGAGACTGAAAATCCCCTTGAGCATCAGGAAGGTACAGATGGTCTGGTCGGTGTAGAGTTGGCTGCGGCCCCGCCGCCCATGATGGTCGTGGTGGAACCAGTTTGGCCTCGGTATCAACCCAGAAGGTGAGTGGACCCCGGTTAATCAGAGACGTGTTGTATTAAGACTAGTTGGTGATAGGGTGAAGCGACAAGCCCATGATGCAGACTTGAAAGGGATGGTGGTGATCAGATCACCAAGTCCTTAATTAGTCGCGAATTCAGATAATAACTGCAACACCCATGGTGCATAGGAGAGAAGAGGCCAACTGCCGGTTCTGGTACGCTTCTTCTCGCCAAAGAAACAAAGCGGAACACCATGAGATACCAGCAGTTGACCGAAGGACAACGATACCAGATCGCTTGCCTTCATGACCATGGCTTGAGCCAAGCAATGATTGCCCGCAAGGTGCGGTGTGCATCCATCCACCATTAGTCGCGAACTCCGTCGCAACCGGTGTACGCAAGGTTATCAACCAGCAGAGGCTCATCAATCGGCCACCCTGCGACGATGTTCAAGCAGCAAATATCGTGTCCCGGAAGATACCCTTATTTTCGTGACCATGGCGTTGGCCGCAGACTGGAGTCCGGAGCAGATAAGCTCGGTCTGCAGGCGCATTGGTTGCCCTGTCAGTCATGAGTGGATCTACCGCTATGTGGCGCAGGATAAGACCAACGGTGGCAAGCTGTTTCGTCACTTGCGGCAAGGCCACAAACGTTACCGTAAGGGACAGAATGCCAAGCGCTGCGTGATCCCCAACCCGGTATCGATCGATGAGCGCCCAGCGATAGTCGACTCTCGCAGCCGATTGGGTGACTGGGAGGTGGATACCGTTTCGGGCAAACAAGGTAGTGGTGCCATCGTGACACTGGCCGAGCGTAAGAGCCGACTCTACCTGGTGCAGTATGTGCCTGCCAAGACGGCAGCAGCAGTGGCCGATGCCATCATCTGCATGCTAGAGCCCTACAAGGCACATGTTCATACAATCACCGCGGACAATGGCAGTGAATTTGTGGAACATGAGCGAGTAGCCAAGGTGCTGAATGCCCAGTTTTACTTCGCGCATCCATACAGCGCGTGGGAGCGAGGTCTGAACGAGAACAGCAATGGCTTGTTGCGGCAGTATGTGCCCAAGGGCAGCGACCTGAGCCAGCTCAGCCCGGATGAGTTGTCGGCCTTCGAGCGGCGACTCAACCTCAGACCGCGCAAATGTTTGGATTTCAGGCAACCGCAGATCGTGTTTGATGAACTACGACAGGTTGCCTGATTTGGGGGGTGCTGGACGACGATGGCAATGGGTTGCAACCCAGACAATCAAGGCGCCTGTGTAGCGCCTTGATTGTTTTACGCGATCTGCATCGTTAAACGACTATGCCGTCGGCGCCGTTTCCTCTATGGCAATCGTGCCGGGCTCTTCCAGAGCTTCGACGATCAATGACAACCGATCCTGTTCGAAGTCCATATGCATGCGTCCAGTTGCGGCAGTGTCTTGCTGGCCTTCGCCGAGAGTTTGTTGAATCTCTCCACTTTGCCATACAGCCCTTGCTTGCCCACCAGCGCCTTGACCGTGTTGTTGTAGTGATTGCTGGCGGTGTTGAGCGTGCCGCCCAAGCTGCTCAGACGTTCGGCAACAAGGCAGACCTGGTTGTAGATGTCGCCGGCTTTTTCACTGATCTCGCGGGCCTCCGTATTGCTGCGTTCGATCATCCACAGATTTGATACCGTGCGCAGGATGGGGATCAGGGTCGTATGTGAGACCAGTACGATGCCCTTGTTGTATCCATACTCGAACAAATCCTTGTTGTGCTTCAACGCTTCGATATAGGCGGGTTCAATCGGCATGAACATCAGCACAAAGCTGGGGCTGTGCATGCCAATCAAGTTGATGTAATCCTTCGATGCCAGATCGTCGATATGCTTGCGCACCGCTTTGAGATGCTCTGCCATCGCCAGCTGATACGCCTCTGGGCTCTCGGCCGCTACCGCCCGATCATAAGCCACCAAAGAAACCTTGCTGTCGATGATGATGTGTTTGCCATCCGGCAGTTTGATCAGATAGTCGGTCTGCTTGTGCTTGCCTTCCGCATCCTTGAAGCTGCTCTGCACTTCGTAGTGGGCCGCTTCAATCAGGCCACTCATCTCCAGTGTGCGGCGCAGTTGCGCTTCCCCCCAGGCTCCGCGCTGCTGGGAATCGCCCTTGAGGGCCGACGTGAGGTTGTTGGCCTCCTTGCTCATATTCAGACCAATTTCCAGCACCTTCCGGATCTCGGCATTGAGCTGAGCGCTGCCTTGCACCGAGACATCGTGCACCTCGTTGATCCGTTTCTGGAATCCTTCGATCTGCTCGCGAAATGGCTTGAGCAGGCTATCGATCCCGATCTGGCTGCTCTGAGTGAACGCCTTGCCCTTCTCGTCGAAAATCTTGTTGGCGAGGTTTTCAAACTCCTGTGCCAGTGTCTTCTTGGCATCGGCAAGTTGACCCAGCTGCTCCTGGAAGTGCTCTTCCCGCTTTTGCAGCGTGGTCTTGAGCTCGGTGTGTTCGTTATCAACCTGATGCAACCGCTCCTGCAGGCCGAGAATGGCGTTCTCACGCTCTTTCAGGGTCTGTTTGACATCCACCAGTTGTTCACGGACTTCGCGCTCCGCGCTCTGCAGGGATTGCGCATGTTTGCCTTCATTGGCCAACTTATCCTTGAGCTGGCTGATCTCATCATGGGCTGCTCGGTTTTGCCCATCAGCCAGATTCAAGCGTTCACGCAAGTCAGCGATCTGCTCTTTCTGACCACGGTTTTCGGCCTGTGCCGTCTCCAGACGCTTCTCCGCGTCATGTTGCTGCTCCTTGGCCGCGCTCAACTGCTGCTGCAAGGCCTCGCTGGCAGCCTTACGTTCGCTCAATTGCGTCGCCAACTCTTGCAGCTGCTCTTTGGCACCCTCTAGCTGGGTCTGCACCTTGCCGGCCTCCACCTGCTGCCCATGACATTGTTGTTCCGCCGCCTTGAGCTGCTCCTGAGCCTGTGCCAATTGCTGTGTCAGCAAGCCCTGTGCCTGCTGTGCCTGCCCCAGTTGGCTAGTGAGCTGACCGAGCCGGTTGCCGTGGCGCAGCGCCGCCACAAAGTAGCCAATCACGCAGCAAGCGACTGCAATGATGACGCTGATGACAATGATCTCCGTAGTCCACTGGCTGATTTGCATGAATACTCCTTAAGCGTGCTTGAAAGGCAGATGTAAGTGGTGCGAATAGTGCTTTTGCCCGGCGATAACCACGATAATCGCGTCAATGCCTATGCTGGCCACTACTGTGCAACAGGCTAACACGCCCGATTTCATGGAAACCGATGGTGACTCACACTCCCGCCTGCTGATGCTCAACTGAGCAGAATGTTTATTAAAAATCCCGTTGGATGGCGACGTTCACAGGCTTGTCGGCCGCACCTTTGAGCATGGCGTCGAGCTTGTCGACGGGCTGGGATGGTATGCGGTCCCCGGGGTTGGCTCATCTTCCTATTCGACGTCTTCTTCGTCCGCTCGCGCGTGGCTCATGGCGCGGCCTTGGGCCGCAAACTCATTGCGACGCGCCCAGCTGAAATCCGCCAACACCAGATCCGGGTAATAGGCGCTGTTAGTGCCCATCATGACGCTGACCACAAAGTCCTGTATCACCTTCAAATACTGAATGAGGCCGTCCAGCGTGGGAGATGGCGCATGGATAAAGGCCAGGATCACCTCGGATACCTGAATGCCGACGGCAGCCAGCCCCTCACTGAGCGTGAAGGCGAGATCTTCCCCTGCGTGCCACCCCTCATCCAACTCGAAGTAATGGATGAGGGCCTTGCCAAGTTGCTCCGCCGTGCGCCACGCCTCCAGGCCGTGCACCTCCCCGGTCTACCTGCTGATCGCACGCGTTACCCGTTTATTTTCCTCCACAACATCGGCAACGCTTCGCGCTGGGATGCCCTCGATATGCGGCGCCACCCCCTTGCAGAGCAGACAATGGAAGAAGGGAAACAGCAATTCATGCACGACGCTGGGCGAGCCGAAATAACCCGCTTGGGACGCCGTTTGCAGCATCTGCGCAAAGCCATCGGCGGGGACTTGCCCGGCGGCATAAAAGGCAATTTCGCTTTCGATGATCGATTTGGCCTCCTCCAAAGACCAGCCGAAATGATCAGGATCCAGCGACAACCGCATTCTCGATGCCAGCCACCAACCTTCACTGTCACGAACAAAGAGCACTTCCGCCGCCTTGCTCCCCGTCCAGCTCCGGTATAGGTGGAGAGTTTCTCCTTCGAAATAGCAGAACCATTTGTACTCCATCGCCGGAGGGATAAATCCCTGTCGGATGTTGGCCATCTGCTCATCGCGAAAGCGCAGGCTCAGCGGAAGGGTGAGCGCATCTCGATGCAATGGTTGTAACCCTTGCCAATCATGCCGTGTCGCCGCCTTCATCCTTTATCTCCCAAGTCATCAGTTAAAACCCAGATGACTATATCGTTCGAGCAAAGCCGCTTCGATACTGGGGTTTTGCACATGTCGTATTTTCAAGCAGATATTTTCAAACTAATAGACAGATAAGAGGCAGGCGAGACGGACGGGGCAGTTCCTCACAACCACACGGCTTCCTGCTCCAGCGCCATCCCGCTGGCTTGCATTGACCGGATCAATTGCTTCACTTCCACGTCGAAATCGGCTGTCGCAGGGTGTGCCAGCATGGCGTTGAATTCGCGCTGGGTATCCTGCCAAAGCGTGGTACAACCGAAACGCTCGAGACGAGATGGCCACTCGGGCATCAACCACAGGGCCACGCTGTGGCCAAGACGGCTGCGAAGCCGGGCAAAGTTGAGCAGACCCACTCCGTCGTAGTCGGGAAAGAAGTGGATCGCAGGCGCCCGCTGGCGCAAGGCGAGCCAATCCAACAATGTGTTGGGCAATTGGCCACTGTAATAAGCAACACTGGCGGGCTGGGCGCAGGGTAGCCAGTCCAGCTGGTCAAACAGCGCCTGATTTTCCACAAGCCATAGCGGATGTTCGGTATACCAGGTGCTGTCGGCGTGCACAGTCAGAGCGGCGACGCCCAGTTGATCGGTGCTCAGTCGCAAGTCCAGCCGGTTGTCTTTATCATCTCGCCACGCCACCTGACCGGGACCGGCCTTTAACAGCAGATAGCTGAACTCATGCCCATGATCTGCCCCCTTGCTACGGCGAGTTGCGGCGATGTTACGCGCTCGGCGTGGCAGACCATCGACCAATTCGGCTTGCTCTATCGGCACCAGTTGTCGCCACTGGTGTTCCACCACGGCGGGCAGCCTTATCTCAAATACGACTCCCCTGCCCTCGGGCCGCATCTGTATGCTGCCGGTAGCGCGGGCAAAGCTGCTCAGCTCACGTCGCTGCCCCTCGCTCAATTGAGAGCTGGCAAGCCCTCCTCCAGGGGCTTGGCGCAATTTGCGCAAGGCGGCGATCAAACTACGGCTCATGGTCGCTCCTTGGGAGCAAGCACCAGCCAGCTCTGCCGATTGATATGGTTCTTGCCGGCATGGTGATGGATAGGTACGCAATAGCGTGCCGTGGTCAACGGAGCTGGCGAGGCGCAGATCAGGGCAAAACCGAATTCTGCCGCCACATCGATCAGATTTTTCTGGTTGCGGGTATCCAGCGCCAGCGCCTCATCCAGATAACAGATGGTGCGGATGCGCTTGTTCTTGTGATGCATCAGGTGGAGCATGGCCAGCCCGGTCACCAGCTTGGCCATCAATACGGTGCCGTTGGAGGCCGCACTGTCTATCTCGGTGAAGGACTCCTCCTGCTGATCCTGCTTACCTATCACAAACTCCAGGCGAAACAGATCGGCGACACGGAGCCCTTGCCGGGCATTGCCCTCATCAAACAAGGTCTGTTTGGCGCGATCCAATCGCACATCATCCAGCACGCTTTGCTGATTAAACAGATCGAAGCTCTCCCCCGTCTCCACCTGAGCGGACTTATCGAGCAGAATTTCGATGGCTTCCACCAGGTGTGCTTCATCCCTGGGCTCGATTTTGAAAACCCTGAGGTCGGACAGTTGACGCTGACTCACCAGCCGGTTAAAGCCCCGCATCTGCGCCTTAAAAGCATTCAGCCCCTGTCTGAGCTGTTTCAGGCTGGCGGTGACATTGATCACGGCACTGCGGGCCTTCTTCTCCAATGCCTCGGCTTCTTTTGGCAACATCTGATGGAAATCGAGGATCCGACTCCACTCCTCGTCCTGAGTCGGGCAGTGTTCATACTTGGTGAGTCCGCCAGCGTGCAAATCCTGCAAACCGCGCTGCAACGCGCTGTTCAACGCCAACAATTGACGACTATCGGTCTGGAATTCTTGCAAACGGGTATATAGGGTATCCAGCGTTCTGGTGGCTCCCCCGAGCCAGGGATGGTAGGAAAGAGATTCCAGATAACCGAATTCTGGCCCCTGATCCTCGCGCTGGTTACGCATGGTGACGATGCCGTTATGCTCATCATCCAGTCGCATCTGCGCTTGTCGCAAAGCATTGAGTTGATCAACCAAGCTCAATTGCTGCTGGTTAATCGCTGCCAGCTCGGCCTGTAGCCTATCCAGCTCTTGTTCATGGGCTATCAATTGCTCTGCTCGCTGGTCACTCTGGGCCAATAGATGCTGCCAGGTGTCGAAGTCGGCCAGCTCCTGCCGCAGTTGTTGCTGCTCCTGCTCTAATCGTTGCTTGTGTGCCTCGGCCTGGTGGCGCTGCTCGGCTGTTTGCTGCTGCACCTCCAAACTGGCGATATGCCTGTCGGTATCCCTGATCTGCTCCTTCAGCTCGGCTTCACTGAGTTGCTGAAACTGGGGATGCAACCGATGAAGGTTGATGCGCAGGCCAGCCAGCATCAGCGTCTCGCCCGGCGTCTGTGACAACTGTTGTTTCAACCGGGGCATATCCAGTTCGAAATCTGCCGGTCCTAGCTGCATCACTCCGGCCTGGAGCACCCGGTTTAGTCGCAGTAACTCCTCTTCACTCAGATGATCAGCCATGTGTCGATAGAGATTGTCGGTCAAGGTCTCCTGCTGCCGATGCAGGCTCATCGACAACTGCTGTTGCCGACGTAAATCTCGCCTTATGTCCTCTACGCTGCGGCTCTTGACCTGCCCCAGCAGGGTGATCTGAGCCTCCAAATTCTCCTTGACCGCCGCCAGCTGTGTTTCAAGTTGCTCACGTCCCGAAAGCAGGGTAAACCGACGCTCCAGCTCCGCTTGCTGCTGATTGAGCGCCAGCAGCTGAGTATGGGACTGCTGTTTTACGAGCCGTTCGACACTCAGCTCCTGAATACGGCTCCCCGATTGCTTTTGTGCCGTCTCGCATTGCAACACCTTGGCTGCCAATTCCTCTGCTGTGGACTCATAGTAGGAGTGCCACTGCTTGAGGTCTTCTTCTATCTGTGGGCACCAGACGATGAGCTTGCCTCTGAGCGTCAAACGCTCTTGCACTTGTTTGGCCAAGCTCAGGATCCGTGCAGACTGATTGACCGCCGCCTGATACTGAGCCCGTTCACTATTGACCTCGCTAAATGCCTTTTCCCACTCTTGCCGAAAGTCGATGGCCGCATCCGACAAGTCCCGTTTGAAGATTTCCAACAGATAATTTTTGACATCGGCCGAGGTGAGCCTATCCAGCCGTAAGGTACGAGTGAGGACCTGTCGATAGGCAGCAGCATCCGATTGATGCTCCAGATGAAAGAGGGTGAAATCGGGCTCGCTGGCGGCCCGCTTGCGACGACCACCATACAGGGCATCGCGAAAATCATTGGGACTCTTGTAGACAAACACCAGCCGCTGGCGCGTGGCCAGGTGGTTTACCAGTTGGGGCTCCGCCACCAGAGCGCCGCCGTCCAACCGATAATCATCCAGATCCAACGCTCCCTTGTAGGCAAAGTACTGATAGTCATGGCTAACCCCCTTGCCGACACATCCCAGCACCACGGTCCCCGTTTCTGGCAGACAGGCTTCCAGCAGTATGTAGGCGCTGTTGTTGGGGAAGTAGAATCGTTTGGACTTCTCCAGATCGTGGGCGCCAAAGTCCATGCGTCGCTGGTCGATGATCAATAAAAACTGCAGCGCGTTGATGAGGCTGGTTTTACCTGTGTTATTGGGGGCGATGAGTGAGACGGCAGCATCCAGCGGCAACTCGGCTCTCTGATACCCGGCACTGCCCAACAATACCAGACGCTCAAACCCGTACTGGATCATGCTTCCTCCTCCTCATCCAAACCCACCTCTGCCGATTCATCTTCCTCGCCACCCTGCGGCTCATCGAATGAATCGTCTTGGCCAGATGCGCTCAACGATTCGAAGTGTTCCAGATAGCGATAGACCGCCGGCAATAACTGCCAATAACCGTTAAGTGACAACGCAAATCCGAGCTTGACCGCGCTGTCCAGCAACGCGATGAAGCCATCCAGCTCCAACCCCTCGGCCTCAAGGATCTCCTGATGATGCTCGTGAGCCTTGGCCAGCAAGGCCTTGTCTACCCGCCACTCCGTAAAGCGGGACAAGGGTCTGCCCTCATCAGCCTGGGTATCAAACAAGCACATCCATAACAACGCCAGGCGCTTGCTAGTCTTGCTGGCTTGGCTGCCGGACTCCTCGATATGAAACCAGGCATAGCCACGTGGCTCGACTTTAAGCTCAAACCCCAGGGCGGCAAAAATAGCCTGATAGCTTTCCTGACAACGCTCCAGCTCGGCCCACAGGGCAGGCTCCGCCACCCGGTTGAGGTGCTTGCCGCTGTTGAACAGGCGAAACAGCTCACTCAGGGCACCGAGCGACTCCAGATGCGAAATAGAGGTAATCATGATCTCTGGATCCTGTAGGGGTGATAACTGACCAGCACCTCTTGCAAATCCGTTGTGGTGCTATCTGGGTGAAGGCTCGCCAGCCAAAGAGGCTCACGCACCAGTTCGTGGTAGAGTCGCAACAAGGTGGCATCCGGCTGCTCGCCATAATGCTGTAGCAACCAGAGCATCAGGTTCTCCACTGGCAGGCTCTCTTGCAGGTGTTGTTTGAGGGTCTCGTCATCAATGGGCTCTACCAGTGAGGCGTCGAAGGGGACCTCCGTCGGGAAACGGATGAGTTCCGGTATGTACGCCAGGGCGCTGGCCATAAAATCCTTGACCTCGAAGCCTACACTAACGCGTCGCGGTCGCTCCTGCCGCCAGACAGGCAAGGCCCCCTTCGTATTGCGCAACGGCAGAGCTCGCGTGAGGCCACGTTTGCGCACACGCCCCAACAACTGGCTGATGGCGGCAGACAGGCCATTATGCTCGCGCAGCTCTTCACGCAGCGGCAGCAAGGTGGCGGCACATTGCTGGGCTACCAATCTTCCCAACCGCTGCAACTCCTTGGCTTGATAAGAAACCTGACGCAACTGTAACTGGTGGGTATAAAGCCCACCTTGTATGGTGATGGCCTCTACAGCCCGATCCAGAGCCCTCTCCGCCTGCTCCAGAAAGGGATAGAAGTTGCCCGCAAGCCCGGAGTCCATCATCTCGTTCATGGGCTCCACATACTGGTCATAGGCTTCAAGCACTGAGCGATAACGTTGCGCTATTGGCATGGCTGCATCCGCGGATTTAGCCTGTTCGGCCAGCTCCAATATGGCATGGCGATCCTGATCCAATTGCAAACTGATCTGCCGCAACAGGTCTGACATCTTGGCTGAGCCCTGACGCAAATAATCGGGATTGAGTGGTTCAGAACCTTCCAGTATTTGTACTGTCGCTTGTTTGATGGCCTCGATACGCGCCTTGAGCACGGCAGAAAGCCCTAACTCATGCTCACGTAACAGCCCCCGCGCAAACTCTTGCACCAAGGGGTTGACCTGCAGGGTATCGGTTCGCTCAAGCCACTGCAGGACATCGCTGCTACATAGGCTGCGCAAGATTTCTCCACACTCAGGCTCGCTGTCACTGCCCCGGCTGGACTTGCCAATTAGCCTCAGCACCATCGCCTCATCGAAAGCAGGCCATTCCCGCGAAGCCCGAACCAATGCTTCGATGACGTCCCAATGTTTATGCAGTTGGAATATCAGACTTTTGGGATTTGCCATTCGGTATCCTTGTTCGCTCCCTTGGCCCCAGTCCAAAGAATCATACGATGGACGGCTGGCGTCATTTGACCACAAGAGCATAGAAAGCAACCCAGCTGGCAACAATACTGGATACTTCTACATGTCGTTTTTTCAAGCAGATATCTGACGACTCCGGTCTCCCTTACCGCCATTGCTGCAAATGCTCAAACGCTGCATATTCCGGCCGATCATGAACACCGATTCTGGTTCAACGTGAACACCATTTCCGGACCAACGTGAACGCTCATTCCGGTTCAACCTGAACACTTTGCA
>NZ_JALIHH010000311.1:2060-4465 GCF_022869435.1 Aeromonas sp. LsrichE-8G | reverse complement strand
TGCTGCGAGCCGAAACCAGCCGTAAGGCAAGCTTGCGGAAGAAGCAGCAATTTGCGGGCATGAGCAGCCCATATCTGGAAAAGGTACTGGATGCTGGGTTAGCTGAACTGGCATCAATTTAACAATATGTTCACGCTCTCGCCCTGCATGTCACCCCCATCTACACTTTTAACGTCTTCACCAATGTTCTATGAACGTTGGACAAGCTGACTCAATATCAGCCTTAGAAATACCGATCCCTTCCACCTGACGCTCCAGCATTATTTCCCTCTCGAACGTGGCAATGGTCCAGATCATGGTCAGCATCAGCTTGCCCGTGGGGGTAGCTGTTGCCGATGCCCAGAATCTTGATCTGTAATGTTACCCCCTTAGCGTCCAGCAGGTCTGTGATCTCCAGCAGGTACCGAGCGTTCCGAGCCAACGGACCGTTAGAACAAGCTGGCTTCCATGTGTTCTATCGAGCAGGAGAGTTCGGGTTCAGGCGGATGGCAGGAGTGACCCGAATACAATCATGGTGTCGTGGCTGCCGGGCCAAGCATCGATACCGACTAGATCCCGTCCGAACCTGCTGACTAAAAAGGAGCCTGATTGTGGGCTCCTTTGAGATAACGATTAGGCTAGGATAGCCACTGCAGGAAACAGCAAGAGCAAATGGAACAATAACAGTATTGGGGTGGGGTAGCCCTTCACCTTGCTAAGATCCCCTTTTACATCAACTGGTAGAGTGTCACTGTTGCGATAACAGGGCAGCAGGAGAATCAGGGCCAAACCGACATAGATCATAACCGACCCAGGTATGCTCAACCAGTCATACCGAGACATCAGCCAATCGAATATTTCAGGTGGATGCCTCGCCAAACCATCGCGTTTGAACCGGATAAACCATCCTATCATAAGGCCAACAGTAGTGATGCCAACGCCTCCCACAGCCAAGGTCCATGACTTCTTTTGAGCCATTCCCATTGCCCTCAGTCGTTTTTCAAGACCGATAAAGCAGATCAACGCCCAATGGAAGGAGCCGAAGGCAGCGACTAGCAGCATAGTCGGGAGACCAGGTATAAGGTGCGACCTCAGACCCAGCATCCCCAACCCGAAGTAGAACAGGATGACTGCCACAGCAGTCAACCACAGTCCCCAGAGGTGGGCCCTCAGCATACCTGATAGATATGTGTTATAGCTGCAGATACCGCCTCGCAGATAGGGGCTGTTGTTGATCTCGTCTGGTCTGAACTGCAACTCTCCCTTTAGGGATTGTTTTAGCCAGTGCCGATAGTTTGCCCACTTGCCCACCAGTTGTGCGGACGCTGTTTCCCGCTGCTTGAAGAACCGTGATGGCTCTTGCTTTATTTTATCTGGTTCCATGTTGTTTTCCTTGTTGTCACATCCGTTCAATCGCCCGATGGCCCACGCAAGATCCGCTGCACGCTAGAGAGGCTGATGCCCATTCGACGTGCAATCTCGGCCTTGGCTATCCCTCGTTCGGCGAGAACCAACACCTCTTCCCCTTTGGCCATAGCGGTCGGCTTGCGGCCCTTGTAGACCCCTCGCTGTTTTGCCATAGCAATCCCTTCTGCTTGACGCTCCAACATCAGTTCCCGCTCAAACGTGGCGATAGCACCGATCATGGTCAGCATCAGTTTTCCGGTCGGTGTCGAGGTATCGATACCCAGATTCAAAATCCGCAGAGCAACCCGCTTAGCGTGCAGGTACTCCGAGATCTCCAAGAGGTGGCGGGTGTTGCGAGCCAAACGATCCAGCTTGGTCACCTGCATATTCCGGCCGATCATGAACACCGATTCCGGTTCAACGTGAACACCATTTCCGGACCAATGTGAACGCTCATTCCGGCTCAACCTGAACACTTTGCCCCTCCTTTCCGGAAACAGTGTTCAACATCCCGGAATCACTGTTCACATTCACCAGAATCATCCTTAACGCATTGATTTAACAACCTTTGATACGCTCTCCCTTTTGCCAGGGAAGAGCCTATGTCTGCCAAGAGGATTGCAATGCGTAAAATTCGTGAAGTGCTGCGACTGCGGCTGGAAGCTGACCTCTCTGTTCGCCAAATCAGTATCTGTACCAAGGTCAGTGTCGGCTCCATCCAGAAACTCCTCAAAAGTGCCCAGGCGCTCGGCCTTAGCTGGCCCCTGCCCACCGAGTTTGATGATGGCCGACTGGCTGCCCTGTTTTATCCGCAGGCCGATACCACCATATCGGCCTGCCATGTCGTGCCGGATTGGCCCTCTGTCCATCAGGAGCTCAAGCGCAAGGGGGTCTCCAAACAGCTGCTCTGGGAGGAGTACACCCAGCGCTATCCCAATAGCTGTTACAGCTACTCCCAGTTCTGCGACCGTTACAAGTCCTGGTGTCAGTTGCAAAAGCGCTCCATGCGCCAGATCCAT
>NZ_JALIHH010000311.1:0-2050 GCF_022869435.1 Aeromonas sp. LsrichE-8G | reverse complement strand
GAATCATCCTTAACGCATTGATTTAACAACCTTTGATACGCTCTCCCTTTTGCCAGGGAAGAGCCTATGTCTGCCAAGAGGATTGCAATGCGTAAAATTCGTGAAGTGCTGCGACTGCGGCTGGAAGCTGACCTCTCTGTTCGCCAGATAAGTTGCTGCACCAAGGTCAGCGTTGGCTCCATCCAGAAACTCCTCAAAAGTGCCCAGACGCTCGGCCTGACCTGGCCTTTACCTATCGAGCTTGATGATGGCCAACTGGCGGCCCTGTTCTATCCGCAGGCCGATACCACCATCTCGGCCCGCCATGTTGTACCGGATTGGCCCTCTGTCCATCAGGAGCTCAAGCGCAAGGGGGTCTCCAAACAGCTGCTCTGGGAGGAGTACACCCAGCGCTATCCCAATAGCTGTTACAGCTACTCCCAGTTCTGTGACCGTTACAAGTCCTGGTGTCAGTTGCAAAAGCGCTCCATGCGCCAGATCCACAAGGCGGGGGAAAAGCTCTTTATCGACTACTGCGGGCCCACGGTGCCCATCGTGTCGCCGACTACGGGTGAGGTCCGTCAGGCACAAGTCTTTGTCGCCGTGCTCGGTGCGTCCAACTACACCTTTGCCGAGGCCACCTGGTCCCAGTCACTGCCGGACTGGCTGCAAAGCCATGTCCGTGCCTTTGAGTTTTTCGGCGGGACACCGGTACTGCTGATCCCCGACAACCTCAAGAGCGGTGTCAGCAAGGCTTGCCGATACGATCCCGAGCTCAACCCCAGCTACCAGCAGTTGGCCGAGCACTATCAGGTGGCGGTGATGCCAGCTCGCCCTTACAAGCCTAAGGACAAAGCCAAGGCCGAGGTGGGTGTGCAGATCGTCGAGCGCTGGATCCTGGCTCGTCTACGCCATCAGACCTTCTTCTCGCTTGCCGAGCTAAACCAGTGCATCCGGGCTTTGTTGAATGAGCTCAACGAGCGCCCGTTCAAGCAGCTGCCCGGTAACCGACGCGAGGCGTTTGAGCAGTTGGACCGCCCGGCACTGGGGTCACTACCGGTGCATCCCTATCGCTATGTCGCCATCAAAACGGTCAAGGTCAACATCGACTATCACGTCAGCTATGAGCAGCACCATTACTCGGTGCCGCACCAGTATGTGGGTCAGCAACTGGAGCTCCATGCGGGCGATACCCTGCTTCAGGTCTATCACCAGCAACAGCTGGTCGCGAGCCATCCGCGTAAAACCATCCCGGGGATGAGCACACTCCCTGAGCACATGCCGGAACGTCACAGCAAGCAGCAACGCTGGACGCCAGGGCGTCTTAAGCAGTGGGCTGCCGACATCGGGCCGGGCACCTTGTGCTGGGTTAGCGAACGGCTGGCAGAGAAAGCCCATGCCGAGCAGGCATACCGACTCTGCCTGGGACTGCTGAGTCTTGGCCGGGAGTATCCGCCATCACGAGTCGAAGCCTGTTGCCAGCTGGCCAACCGGGAAGGACTGGTGCAGCTCAAGCAGCTCAAGTCGGTGCTGACCAGTGGCCGCGACCAACTGCCCGCAAGTCCGCTCAGTTATCCAGAACTGCCGCAAGAGCACGAGAACATCCGCGGCCCCCAGAGCTTCCACTAAAGAGGATACGTCCCATGACCCAACAAACGCTGACCCGCTTGAGACACCTGAAACTGACTGGCATGGCGGATGCCGTGCAACAACAACTGGAACAGGCAAGTACCTACGAAGGGCTGCCCTTCATCGAGCGGCTAAGCCTGCTGGTCGAACACGAACAACTGAGCCGGGAGCAGCGTAAACAAGCTCGGCTGGTCAAGCAGGCGAGGCTCAAACTCCAGGCCACGGTGCAAGAGGTGGACTACCAGTCTGCACGCAACCTGGAGCGGTCACAGGTGGCAAACCTGGCCCAAGGAGATTGGCTGCGCCGGGGCCAGAACCTGCTCATTACCGGCCCCTGTGGCTGCGGAAAAACCTACCTAGCCTGTGCGCTGGGCTACCAAGCCTGTCAGCAGGGGCACAGCACTCGTTACTACCGGCTGCCGCGTCTGCTACTTGAGCTGAG
>NZ_JALIHH010000056.1:0-11851 GCF_022869435.1 Aeromonas sp. LsrichE-8G | reverse complement strand
GGACACGCCGTTTTAGCCTGTGGAGGCGTGGTGCAATCAGGCCGCCCGATGAAGCAGGAACCCGGTACTGCGCGAGCAGCTATCACCCAGTAATGGGAATCCCCCTCCTGTGACGCGAAGCGCTAAGGTGGGGGAGGATGTCAAAATGAGCCTCCGCTCTATTACACGGCTCCTGTGAGCCAATATGTCCGCCTGCCTATTTGAGCCCCATTCGCCTGAGCACGGCGGCGGCGGGACAGAACCCGGTGAACGCGCTCTGGATCAGGTTGACCCCGACAAACAGGTTGACCCCGACAAAGACGCTCAACCAGACAAAACCCGGGTGGACCCAGGCCGTGAGCAGCTGCGACAGCAGCAACATGCCACCCGCGACCACTCTGACTCCGTTATCGACGGTCATTTCTCGTCTCCTTTTGTTTAGTGATTGCTAATTTAGAGTTGTTTTATACAATGGAACAAATATCAGCAATTGCTAATTTAATCTTATGAGCCACTTCGACGAGATGAACCGACATGCGACAGCCGCCGCCGGCCTGCTCAAGGCGCTGGCTCATCCCGAACGCCTGATGGTGCTCTGCCAGCTGGTGGAAGGGGAGATGGGGGTCGGGGAGCTGCTGGCCCACAGCCAGCTCGGGCAGTCGGCCTTCTCCCAGCAACTGTCGGTATTGAAGCGCCAGGGCCTTGTCCGCTCGCGCAAAGTCTCCCAGCAGATCTACTACTCCCTGGTGAGCGAGGCGGCGGCCGATGTGCTGGCGGCGCTGCAAACCCATTTTTGTCACTCAGAAAATAAGGAATCTTGATGATGGAAAGCCAATGGCTGCTCTCTTTGGGCGGCGGCATGCTGGCGGGGCTGTCGGCCCTGATCCTGATGTTGTTCAACGGCCGGGTTGCCGGGATCAGCGGCATTCTGGCCGGCGCCTTGCAACACCGGGCGCCGTGGCGGGTGCTGTTTCTGCTGGGGCTCGGGGCGGGCGCCTGGCTGGCGTTGACCCTGGGTTGGGCCACCATGCCTGCATTCACCACGCTGCCCGGCTGGCCGGTGGTGCTGCTGGCCGGTCTGCTGGTCGGTATTGGTACCCGTCTTGGCAATGGCTGCACCAGCGGCCACGGCATCTGTGGCATGGGGCGGCTCTCCCTGCGCTCCATCGTCGCCACCCTGATCTTTATGGCGGCAGGCTTCATCACCGTCTTCGTCACTCATCATCTGCTGTAAGGAGCTGATCGCCATGAAGTTGCTGACAAGTTTGTTTGCGGGCCTGCTGTTCGGGCTGGGGATGGCCATCTCCGGCATGGTGGATCCCGCCCGGGTCACCGGTTTTCTCGATCTGGCGGGGGCCTGGGATCCCAGCCTCGCCTTCGTGATGGGAGGCGCCCTGCTGGTCTTTATGCCGGGTTATTTTTTGCTGGTGAAACCCCGTCGACAGAGTGTGCTGGGTGAGCCCATCGTCGCCGTCCCCACCCCCAGGCTGGATCGCCGCCTGATCGGCGGGGCCGCGCTGTTCGGGATCGGTTGGGGCCTGGTCGGCATCTGTCCAGGGCCCGCCTTGAGTCTCATTTCCAGCGGACAGCCCATGATAATGTTGTTTATCGGGGCCATGGCGGCCGGGATCCTGCTGGTGGACAAGGTCTGGAACAGGGTGCTGGAGAAGGCTCGCCAGCACCGTACTGCCTGAGTTTTCAAGGTGCCCATGAGCCAGGGAAGGAGAATCATGATGAACACAATCCGGTTGCTGGTGACCACCCTGCTGGTCATGACATCCACCCTGGTGGCGGCCGAGGAGGCCAAGGGGTTGCTGACGCTGACCCCGCAGCGCGTCATCGACTGGCTCACCCTGAGCGGTACCGTGAGCGCCATTCATCAGGGGACGGTCGCGGCCCAGACCAGTGGCCGCGTCTCCCGCATGCTGGTGGATGTGAACGACGAGGTACAGGCCGGGCAGCCCCTGCTCGAGATAAGCGGCAAGGAGCAATCTGCCGCCGTGACCGGCGCCGAGGCGCGGGTGGCCAGGGCCCAGGCCCAGCAGGTGGAGGCCGAGCGCCAGCTCACCCGTTATCAGGCCCTCATCGCCAAGGGGGTGATCACCCGGGCCCAGCTCGACAACGCCCAGGCAACGGATCGGGCCGCCCGCGCCGAGGTCAATGCCGCCGAGGCCGCCCTCATCCAGGCCCGGGAAGCCTACGGCTATACCCGTATCCTCGCCCCCTACGCCGGGGTGGTGACCAGACGGCTGGTGGAGCTGGGGGAGACGGTGGCCCCCGGTACGCCGCTGCTATCCGGTTTCTCCCTGGGCGAGCTGAGGGTGGAGCTGGAGCTGCCCCAGTCCGCGCTGGCTCTCGCCGGCCAGCCGTCGGATGTGCAGGTGCTACTGCCCGGTGGCAAGGCCGTGACTCCCGTCAAGCTGACCCGCTTCAACTACGCCGACAGCCAGAGCCACAGTTTCCGGCTGCGCCTCGATCTGCCGCCGAACACGGCAGGGGTGCTGCCCGGCATGTGGCTCAAGGTGCAGCTCAAACAGGGTGAGCGTCAGGTGTTGCAAGTGCCGGAGCCCGCCCTGCTGCGGCAGGGGGAGTTCAACGGCGTCTACCTCAAAGAGGGGGAGGGCTGGGCCCTGACCCCGGTGCGGGTCGGCCACTGCGAGGCTGGGCTGTGCGAGGTCCTGGCGGGTCTCAAGGGCGGTGACACCCTGGCCCCCGATGCCTGGACCCGTCAACAGGAGGTGTCCCATGAGTAGCGAGCTGAACGGCAACCATGGCCACCTGGGGCCGGCGGGTCGGCTGGCGGCCCTGTTTCAGGGCTCGGCCATTACCCCGCTGCTGGCGCTGGTGGGGCTCTTGCTCGGCCTCTTTGCCGTGCTGGTGACCCCCAAGGAGGAGGAGCCCCAGATCGATGTCACCTTCGCCGACGTCTACATTCCCTTCCCGGGGGCCAGCCCGGCAGAGGTGGAGTCCCTCGTCACCACCCCTGCCGAGCAGGTGGTCTCCCAGATAAAGGGGATAGATACCCTCTACTCCTTCTCCCAACCCGATGGCGCCCTGCTGGTGGTGGTGTTCAAGGTAGGCGTGAGCCGGGAGCAGGCCATCGTGGATCTCAACAACCAGCTCGACTCCAACCGCGACTGGTTGCCACAGGGGATCGGAGTCGGTCAGCCACTGGTAAAACCCCAGGGGATCGATGATGTTCCCATCGTCAGTCTGACCCTCTGGAGCAAGCAGCTGGGGGCCTCCGATCTGACCCGGGTCGCCCACGAGCTGGAGACCGAACTCAAGCGCATTCCCGGTACCCGCGATATCTACACGCTGGGCAGCCAGAGCGCCGTGCTGCGGGTGATGCCGGATCCGGCGGCCCTCAGCGCCCATGGCATCAGCTGGGGCGAGCTGAGCCAGCGACTTGCGGCCGCCAACAGGGTGGGCAGCGAGCAGGCCGTGGTGCAGGATAACCGGGAAATCAAGGTGCAGGTGGGGCAGTTCCTGCAAAGCGAGCAGGAGGCCCGGGAGCTGGTGGTGGGGTTGCACGACGGCAAGCCCGTCTACCTCGGTGAGGTGGCCTGGGTGGCGCTTGGGGAAGAGACCCCGGTCCAGCGCAGCTGGATGGGGCAGGGGCAAGCCAGCTACCCGGCGGTGACCCTGGCCATCGGCAAGCAGCCGGGGCAGAACGCGGTGGAGGTGGCCAAGCGGGTGGAGGCACGGGTGGAGAGCCTCAGGAACCGGCTCATCCCGGCTGGCGTCGAGGTGACGGTGACCCGTGACTACGGCGTCACCGCCGAGACCAAATCCAACACCCTCATCGGCAAGCTCATCTTTGCCACCACGGCGGTGGTATTGCTGGTGCTGGTGAGTATGGGGTGGCGCGAGGCGCTGGTGGTGGGGGTCGCCATCGTCATCACCCTCGCACTGACCCTGTTCGCCTCCTGGGCATGGGGCTTTACCCTCAACCGGGTGTCCCTCTTTGCGCTTATCTTCTCCATCGGCATCCTGGTGGATGACGCCATCGTCGTGGTGGAGAACATCCACCGCCATCGCGGCCTGGGCAAGGGGTCCCTCAAGGATCTCATTCCGGGCGCGGTGGACGAGGTGGGGGGGCCGACCATACTGGCGACCCTGACCGTCATCGCGGCCCTGCTGCCCATGGCCTTCGTCAGTGGCCTGATGGGCCCCTACATGAGCCCCATCCCCATCAATGCCAGCATGGGGATGCTTATCTCCCTGCTGGTGGCCTTTATCTTCTCCCCTTGGCTGGCGAGCCATTTGCTCAAGGGGGAGGCGCACGGTGCCCACGGCGAGGCCAAGGCTGGTCTCTTTCACCGGCTGATGACTCCTTTCCTGATCGTTGATGGCGCCAAGCGCGCCAGACGCAAGCTCTGGCTGGTGGTGTTGCTGCTGGTCGGGGCTGCCGCCGCCATGCCCATGGTGCAGTGGGTAGTGCTCAAGATGCTCCCCTTTGACAACAAGTCGGAATTCCAGCTGGTGCTCGACATGCCGGAGGGGGCGACCCTGGAGCAGACCGAGCGCACCCTGCTGGCGGTGGGTCGGGAGCTCGCCAGGGTGCCCGAGGTGAAGGATTACCAGATCTACGCCGGCACCGCCGCCCCCATCAACTTCAACGGGTTGGTGCGCCACTACTTCATCCGCAGCGGCGCCAACGTGGGGGACATCCAGGTCAATCTGGTGGACAAGCATGAACGGGATCGCAGCAGTCACGAGATTGCCCGGTCGGTGCGTGCGCCCTTGCAGGCCATCGCCAGTGCGGCAGGGGGCAACCTCAAGGTAGTGGAGGTGCCCCCGGGACCGCCTGTCTGGTCACCCATCGTCGCGGAAGTGTATGGCCCGACGCAGGCCGCCCGTGAAGCCGCTGCCCGCGCCGTACAGGCCCGCTTCGTGGCCACGGCGGATCTGGTGGACGTGGACATCTATCTGACCGACCCTCAGCCCAAGTGGCGGCTGGTGGTGGATCGCGCCCAGGCGGCCCTGCTCGGGGTCGATCTCGGGGATCTGGTGGCGACCCTCAACGGGGGCGTGGGTTATCAGGATGCCAGCTGGCTGCAGGGGCAAGGCGCCAAGTATCCGGTACCGATCCGCATCGAGCTCGCCCCCGGTGACAAGCGGGATCTGACCGGCATCCTGGCTCTCAAGGTACGCAGCCAGAGCGGCCAGCTGGTGCGGGTCTCCGAGCTGGTGAGCCGTCGTGACGAGGTGGCCCCCAGCTACCTCATGCACAAGAACATGCAGCCCATGGTGATGGTGGTGGCGGACATGGGCGGCCATACCGACAGCCCGCTCTACGGCATGTTTGCCGCCGGTGCCGACATCTCGCTGCCACAGTATTACGTGCATCAGCCCGACAAGCTGGGGGAGGTGGCGCTCTTGTGGGACGGGGAGTGGAAGATAACCTACGAGACCTTCCGCGACATGGGGCTAGCCTACGGAGTGGGGATGATCCTCATCTACCTGCTGGTGGTGGCCCAGTTCCGCTCCTATCTGGTACCGCTCATCATCATGGCCCCCATTCCGCTCACCCTCATCGGGGTGATGCCGGGTCACGCCCTGCTGGGGGCCCAGTTTACCGCCACCTCGATGATCGGGATGATCGCCCTGGCCGGGATCATCGTGCGCAACAGCATCCTGCTGGTGGATTTCATCGAGCAGCAGCGGGCGAGTGGCGTGGCGTTCGAGCAGGCGGTGATCGAGGCGGCGCAGGTGCGAGCCAAACCCATCATGCTGACGGCGCTGGCGGCCATGATAGGGGCGATTTTCATCCTGGATGACCCCATCTTCAATGGCCTCGCCATCAGCCTGATCTTCGGGATCCTGGTTTCCACCCTGCTCACCCTGGTGGTGATCCCGCTGCTCTACTACAGCCTGCTTGTTCGCCGAAGTCAGAGGTAAACACAGGGGGCACATGCCCCCTGTTTTCTGGCATCACACCGCCTCGCGGGCATCGCAGGTTTTCATCAGGGGGAAATAACGGCGATCCGCCTGGCTCATGTGACCCACGACCAGCTCCTGGATGATGAAGTTGAGCAGGGCATCGTTGCCAAGGGTGCCCGCCTGTGCGGCCGCCATCAGCTGACCGGCTTTTTTCAGCAGATGCTGGTGCTCCTGGCGATGGGCCGCCAGCTCCTCATAGCCGTATTGCGCGAGGACCTGCTCTTCGAAGAGGAAGTGCTGGCGCGCGACCTCGAATATCTGCGCCATGTCTGCCAGCAAGGCATCCGGATGGATGCCGGGATCCTGCATGTGCTCGAGCAAGCGGTTGGCCAGCAGGAAGAGCTGGCGATGTTCCTCATCGATGCGGGGGTGGCCGCATGCGTGGGCGGGCTGCCATTGCAGGGTGCCGGGGAGGGGCTCCTGCCCGGAGGAAAACAGGCAGACCCTGCCCCGGCCATGGTGCTTGGCCTGATACATGGCCTGATCGGCGTGGTGCATCAGGGTCTTGGGATCGGCGCCGTGATCCGGGTAGAGGGCGACCCCTATGCTGCCGGAGATGCGCAGCGCCTGCTGTTCAAGCTGGAAGGGGTGATGCAGGCAGCGGTGCAGCTTGTCGGCGACCGCGAGGCCTGAGGCATCCGTATCGGGCAGCATGATCACGAACTCGTCCCCCCCAAGGCGTGCCACCAGGTCTTCTTCCCTGACGCACTCCCCCATGCGCTCGGCCACCAGCTTGAGCAGCAGGTCGCCGGTTTCGTGGCCGAAGGTGTCATTGATGGGCTTGAAGTGGTCGAGATCGATGAAGACCAGGGCCAGGGGCTGCTGGGGAGCCTGCTCCAGGGTCTCCTTGAGCCGCTGTTGCAGCAGGCGGCGGTTGGCCAGGCCGGTGAGGGGGTCATAGAAGGCGAGGCGGCGCATCATCTCCTCCCGGGCCGAACGTTCAGTGACATCCCGGGTCACCCCCAAAATGGCGTCCGGTCTTGTGCTGGCGCTGCCATGCAAGGTAGTGACCGTCTCGATGGCCACCAGATGACCCTGCTTGTGGCACAGCTGGGAGTGGATGACGCACCGGGTCTGCCCATGATCCCCCCGTTGCCAGGCCTCGAGGGAGGCGGTGATGCCGTCGCGAAGCTGTTTCCAGGACTCATCGGGGAGCAGCTGGCGCAGGGAGAGGGCAAAGAGTTCGGCGGGCTCATAGCCGCTCAGGGACGCGATGGCGGGGCTGATGTAACGAAAACGCAGGCTGTCGGTGTCCATGGTCCAGATCACGTCGCCGCTGTTCTCCGCCACGAAGCGGTAGTGCTGCTCGCGCTGGGCCAGTTCCCGGGTGAGCCGCTGTCGGTCACTGGCCTCTTCCCGCAGACGCAGATAGAGGTGCAGGAAGACGCCGAGCAGGGCCAGCAGGGAGAAGGAGATCAGCATGGCGATGGCCACGCTCCTGTCGAGCAGTTGGCGCTGCTGGCGAAGGCTCGCCTGGGAACTGTTGTAGAGGAAGGGGGTGAGGTTGGGCACCGCCTTGATCATCCCGGCCTCCTGGTAGGTGCGGGCGATCTGCTGCCAGCGATCCTGCTGCATGTAGCCGGGCTCGATGATGTCGGGCTGCATCAGGGCTCGGGTTTCACGGGCCTCGAAGGCGAGTGCCTCGCGCCCGGCCCCGCTGGGGTAGTGCTCCAGGATCAGGTTGATCATCTCCTCGGGATGATCCATGGCATAGCGCCACCCCTTGAGGCTGGCCTGCAAGAAGCGCTGGACCCGTTCCTGCTGGTTGATGACCTCACTCTCCGAGGTGAAGAGGTTGTCTCCGTAGAAGTCGTACCCGATGTCGCGGGGGCTGAACACCCGGTAGGGAATGCCCTGTTGCTGCAGGGTGAAGGGCTCGGTTGTGCTGTAGGCGCTGATGGCGTCCGCCTGGCCCCTCAGCAGTGCCTGTATCCCCCGCTCGTAGGGCAGGGTATCCCACTGCCGGCTGCGGGTGTAGCGATGCAGGTAGGTGAGCAGCTCGTTGGAGCCGGGTTCGAGCATCAGCCGCTTGTTGGCCAGATCGCCCGGGGTCTGGATATCCGGCCGCTCCAGGGTAATGAGCATCAGGGGAGAGTGCTGCAACATGGCGGCGAGCACCACCACAGGGCGGCCTGCTGCCCGGGCCAGCAGCAGATCGCTGCCGCGGATGCCAAACTGGGCGCGACCCGTGGTGACTTCATTGATGACGTCGGTGCCCGGCCCCGCCTCCCGCAGGGTGACCTGCAGGCCGGCCTCCTGGTAGAACCCCTTGGCGATGGCGGCGTAGTAACCGGCAAACTGGAACTGGTGCTGCCAGGGAAGTTGCAGGATGACGCGCTCATCCGCCCTGAGGGGAGCCGTGGTCAGGGTGGCAATCATCACCCAGAAGGGCAGAAGCCAGCGTACAGGCTGGCGAGATGCATCGGACTCCGTCATACCGCTGTTCTCTCGGGAGGTGCTCTTCTGGCTAGAGTCAAACAATTTCCTGTTATTCGCAAGGGGAGCAAGCCCCAATAAGATGGGGCGCGGGAGGCATTAAAAGTCATTTTTGTGTCATTCATCACGTCAATGGGCGTCACGGCTCATTTTGAAACCTTGTCGACTCGTCACCGGCCCGGTGACAAGGGCATTAGGTGTCATTCCAGGAAGGATGGCTGCCGCCTCTCTTCTCGCCTGTTAATGATAAACTGCGTGTTTTCGGCGACTCCCTCTTGTCTTCTCCTGTCGTATCAGAAGTTGATGCTCTTGCCCCGATCGGATGTCGACCTGTGGCGGTCGGGGGACGCCTTCCTTCGTTCAGGGTGGTATGGTAGTCATCCGTTTCCTGTTTTCCGAGAAGGTCCTGTCATGTCTTCCTTGCGCCTGCTGCTCTCCGACTCCCACGATCCCCTGTTCAACCTCGCGGTGGAGGAGTGCATTTTTCGCCAGATGGACCCGGCCCAGCGGGTGCTGTTCCTGTGGCGCAACGACAATACGGTGGTGATAGGCCGGGCCCAGAACCCCTGGAAGGAGTGCAACACCCGCCGCATGGAAGAGGACGGGGTGACCCTGGCCCGGCGCAGCAGCGGGGGTGGCGCCGTGTTCCACGACCTTGGCAACAGCTGTTTCACCTTCATGGCGGGCAAGCCCGGTTATGACAAGAGCGTCTCCACCACCATCGTCATCGATGCCCTCGCCAGACTCGGCGTGAGCGCTTTTGCCTCCGGGCGCAACGACCTGCTGGTGGCGACCCCGGACGGGGATCGCAAGGTGTCGGGTTCGGCCTACCGGGAGAACCATGATCGCGGCTTTCACCACGGTACCCTGCTGCTGGATGCTGATCTCGGCCGCCTTGCCCACTACCTCAATCCCGACCCCAAGAAGCTGGCGGCCAAGGGCATCAGTTCGGTGAGAAGCCGGGTGGCGAACCTTGGCGAGCTGCTGCCTGGTCTGGATCATGAGCAGGTGGTACAGGCCCTGTGCGACGCCTTCTTTGCCCATTACGGTGAGGTGGTCCCGCCCGAGCATATCTCCCCCGAGCGGATGCCCGACCTGCCCGGCTTTGCCGAGACTTTTGCCCGCCAACGCAGCTGGGAGTGGAACTTCGGCCATGCTCCCGCCTTCAGCCACCTGCTGGAGGAGCGCTTCCCCTGGGGCGGGGTCGAGCTTCATTTCGACGTGGAGAAGGGGGTGATAGGACGGGCACAGATCTTCAGTGACACCCTGGACCCTGCGCCCCTGGATGACCTGGCCGCACGCCTGCCCGGGGTGGCCTATCGTCCCGACGCCATCGACGAGTTGCTGCGTCAGTGGCGGGCGACGTTTTCGGCCAACTCCGAGCTGGAAGGGTTTTCGGCATGGCTGCTGACCGCCCTGCGCTGACCTTGCCCATGACCAGGATCACAAGATGAACAGGGGAAAAGAGGGGAGAGGGGGCGCGGCGCCCATCAGGGCGCCAACATGACAAAAAGTAGGGCAGACCATTAGTTATTGTCTCTGTTGATAGAGGTGTCACTGGAGTATAAAAACCGCACCTCAGCAGTATCAATGGTATAAAAATGAATCACTTGGTCTATCTGAAAGATGAGGGCGTCAACGCCGTCTCCCCCGAATTCGCCCGCCGTTTTGCCACCGTCAAAGCCCACTTTTTCTCACGCAACCCCGACCTCTGGCCGGTGTTTCGCGAGCCCGGCTTTGCCACCCTCAACGAGTTTCGCGCCCGTGGACTGGCGCCGGACGCGCGCCTCAATGCCTGGCCAGATGGCCGCGCCCGTCTCGCGGATCTCTGCGAGACCATGCCGGTGCCCGCGCAGATGCGTACCCCGGGGGAGCCCATGACGGAGCTGCTGTTTGCCGGCGCCCTGTCAAAGGATTGGGAGAACCCCTCCAGCGTCGAGAACGTCATCACCATGTCGGCGGATCCCGCCATCTACGGCGCCCAGATGGGCATTTTGGCCAACCCCAACCTGGTCTACTCCGAATACGCCGGGGTGGCCGAGGAGCTGGAGAAGAAGGTAGTGCGCCAGATAGCACTGCTGGCGGGTTACGACCCGGCCCGCGCCACCGGCATCTTCACCCAGGGGGGGACCTTCTGTAACCTCTACGGCTACCTGCTCGGCATTCGCAAGAGCCTGCCGGAAGCCAAGCACAAGGGGCTCGGCCACTATCAGGACTACCGCATCATCAACTCCCAGGGCGGCCACTACTCCAACATCACCAACCTCTCCCTGCTCGGGGTGGACATCGAGAACAAGACCATCCGCATCCAGGTCGGGGAGAACAACGACATCGATCTCGCGGATCTCGAGCGCACCCTGACCGCCTGTTTTGCCTTGAAGCACGTGGTGCCTACCATCATGCTCACCATGGGTACCACCGACACCTTCGGGGTGGATCAGGTCAAACCCGTGGTGGACCTGCGGGATCGCCTGTGCGAGCGCTTCGAGGTGGCGGTCAAGCCCCACATCCACGTGGACGCCGCCATCGGCTGGTCGATGATCTTCTTCCTGGGTTACGACTTTGCCGCCAACCCCCTGGCCATCAACGCCGCGACCCTGGCCGGCATCGAGCGCAACGTGGCGCGCTTTGCCGAGCTCAAATACGCCGATTCGTTCACCGTCGACTTCCAGAAGTGGGGCTATGTGCCCTACACCTCCAGCCTGGTGATGATCAAGGAGCAGAACGACCTCAAGGCGATGGAGAACGATCCGGAGAACTTCTCCTACTTCGAGCGCGACATTCAGGGCCAGACCCACCTGCAGTCCACCATCGAGTGCTCCCGCGGGGCGAGCGGCCTGTTTGGTGCCTATGCGGCGCTCAACTACCTGGGGGTGGAGGGGTATCGCACCGTGCTGGCCCACTGCCTGCAAAACGCCAACTACTTCCGCTTCCGTCTGAGCCAGCTCGGCAACGTCAAGCTGGTGGCCCAGGAGAACCAGGGGCCGAGCGTGGGCTTCAAGATCTACAACCCCGAGTGGGTGCAGGATCCGGAGGCCGAGTTCGCCTTCGAGCTGGCCCGCAGTCCCGACCCCGCCTACAAGGCGCGGCTGGCACGCAACACCGAATACCACAGCAGCCTCTTCACCGGGCGCGGCAAGGTGGGGCTCTACACCAACTGGGTGGAGGCGGTGGCCCGCTCCGATTACGACGCGCGCGGCCGTTACTCCTACATCGCCGGGGAAAAGGCGGTATTCATGAACCCGGCTTGCAGCCGCGAGCAGATCGACGCCTTTATCGACCACATTCGCGGCTGAGGATCGGCCCGGCGCTGACAAGCAGACAACAAAACGGCGGGTTCAACCCGTAATGCCGATCAGTTAAGGATCCATTGACCGATCCTCAGGCTGTGTAAGAATCCGAAACTCCTTGTTGGGTTTCGGATTTTTTTATGCGTATCGACCAAGCTCTCGACTTCATTCACGCCTGTCCTCCCGGAAAGTTTGAGTCC
>NZ_JALIHH010000055.1:0-44687 GCF_022869435.1 Aeromonas sp. LsrichE-8G | reverse complement strand
GAGTTGGACAAACAGGCAGAGCAGTTCAAGTTACCCGCCCGCCGAGAACGAAGTTACCCAAGGTGCATCAAAGCCAAACCACAGAAGTATGCGACGAGAAAACCTAGTAAAAACAATGCCAGTCAGGCTTAACTGACTGGCATTACACCCAGGTGCCCGTTTTTTATTGGAGGTCAGTAGTGGCGCAACCACCAGCGGGCGGCCAGTAGGGCGGTGAGGCTGCCAAGCAGGGCGCTTGCCAGTACATCCAGGGGCCAGTGCATGCCGATAAGGGTGCGCGAGAGGCCAATCCCGATGGCCCAGAGTGGCAGCAGCCAGGCCCCGGCGGGAGCCCGGGCCAGCCAGATCAGGCCGAAGAACTGGGCGAGGCTCATGGCGGCGATGCTGTGACCGGAGGGAAAGGCGTAGTTGACCTCTGCCTGCCAGTGCTGGCCGAGCCAGGCGGGCAGCGCCAGCAACTGGGTCGCGGCGTGGACCTGTTCACTGCGAAGGGCCTGGCTTCCCCATAGAACTGGCGGATGGCGGGGATCAGCTCCTGGCTCTCCAGCCAGATGAGGTAGGGCCTGGGCTCCTCGGTCAGCAGCTTGATGAGGCTCTTGATGACCCAGTCGCTCGCCAGTACGGCAAAGAGGGCGCCAGCCAGCGCCAGCAGGGCACGACTGTCCAGCGTCAGCTTGTGTCTTGTGAGCAGCAGCAGGGCGGCGATGGTGATGACCAGCCCCGGCAAGTCCACCATGCGGGTGAGGGCGTAGGGCCACCATAGCCAGCCCGATTGCAGGGCCTGGGTCATGAACGGCTGCCAGGGCAGGCAGACGAGCAGCAGCAGGGGGAGGAGCAGGAGGGCATTGAAATGAAGCACCTTGCGGCGTGGCAACGAAGAGGAGTGAGTCGGCATCAAGGGGTCCGGTTCGGTGGCGCGAGCGGCTAAAAAGAGGCGTCATTGTGCCAGTCAGGTTGCTCTGGTCAAGGCGAAGGGGGCGAGGGCAACAGGCTGTTACATATGATGCTGCCGGGCATCGTGCCCGCACCTGAGGCCGGGAGGCGGAAAGATGGCCGCAGAGCGGTCTGCCAACAAGCCTCTGAAAATCCGTCGCGTTTGGGCTAGAATGGCGCGCCTGTGGCCCTTGTGGACGAGATGCGTGCCGATGAAGATCGTCGTTGATGAAAATATGCCCCATGCGGTGGAGCTGTTTGCGGAATTTGGTGAAGTGGTTCCCCTGCCGGGACGAGAAATAAAGGCCGCGGATCTGCAAGAGGCGGATGTGCTGCTGGTGCGCTCCGTGACCCGGGTCAACGAAGCGCTCCTGGCGAGTTGCCCCAGGCTGGGGTTTGTCGGTACGGCCACCATCGGCACGGATCACATCGATCAGGGGCTGCTGGCGGCGCGGGGCATCCCCTTCTTCAGCGCCCCCGGCTGCAACAAGGTGTCGGTGGGGGACTACGTGCTCTCCGCCCTGCTGGTTCTGGCGGAACGCCATGAGCTGACCTTGAGCGAGATGAGCCTCGCCGTCATCGGTGCCGGCAACACCGGCGAGAGCGTGGCCGGCAAGGCCGAGGCGCTCGGGATGAAGGTGCTGCGCTGCGACCCGCCCCTGGCCCGTAGCGGCGCCGCTGGCGACTTCGTGGATTACCGCACCGCCCTGGATGCCGACATCGTCAGCTTCCATGTCCCCTATCTTCGTGAAGGGGATGAGGCCACCTTCCACCTGCTGGGAGCCGAGGAGATCGCCGAGCGTCCGGCCGGGCAGATCCTCATCAACGCCTCCCGCGGCGAGGTGTGGGACAACCATGCCCTGCTTGTCCGCCAGCAGGGGCCCCATCCCCTGCGACTGGTGATGGACGTGTGGGAAGGAGAGCCGGAGCCCCTCAAGGAACTGGTGCCCCATACCGAGCTGGCCACCCCGCACATCGCCGGTTACAGCCTGGAAGGCAAGGCCCGTGGCACCTGGATGCTCTATGAGGCGCTGTGCCGGCAACTGGGGCGCACCCCGCGCCAGGATCTGCAATCCCTGCTGCCTGCCCCAGAGGTGCGCGAGTTGACGCCGGGGCAGCCGGCGGATCAGGCGCTCATCAAGCAGCTTGTCCACCTTGTTTATGACGTGCGCCGGGACGACGCCCGTTTTCGCAACCGGATCGGGCTGCCCGGCAGCTTCGATGAGCAGCGCAAGCGCTACCCCGAGCGGCGCGAATTGGGCGCCCTGCAACTGAAAGGGCCCTTCGCCGACGACAGACTGGCCCGACTGGGCTTTGCCGTCTCGGAGCAATAAACCCGATTTCAACAAGGGGAGGGGCTTGCCCAGGCGGCGCCTCCCCCCGGCCCGGCATCATGGCGGCCTGTCATCAAACCGATACGCGTGCCAGCCGGGGCCTTCATGCCCGGCCCCGACGGGCCGCATCACAGGAGAACAGATCAGTGAGTCAGCAATTCAACGTAGCGGTATTGGGTGCCAGCGGCGCCGTGGGTCAGGCCATGATCGAGATCCTGGAGGAGCGCGCCTTCCCGGTAGCGACCCTCTATCCGCTCGCCTCCAGTCGCAGCGCTGGGGACACGGTGCGTTTTGGCGGCAAGAACGTCGATATCCTTGACGTGGAGGCCTTTGACTGGAGCCAGGTGGAGATTGCACTCTTCTCCGCCGGTGCCGAGGTCTCGGCCAAATGGGCGCCCATCGCCGCCGAGCATGGCTGCATCGTCATCGACAACACCTCCTGCTTCCGCTACGACGAGGACATTCCCCTGGTCATTCCGGAAGTGAACCCGGACGCGCTGGCCGATTTTCGCAACCGCAACATCATCGCCAACCCCAACTGCTCCACCATCCAGATGCTGGTGGCCCTCAAGCCCCTGCACGACGAGGTGGGCATCAGTCGCATCAACGTGGCGACCTACCAGTCCGTATCCGGCTCCGGCAAGGAAGGGGTGAGCGAGCTGGCGGGCCAGACCGCCCACCTGCTCAACGGCCGTCCGGTGGAGCCGACCCTCTATCCGCAGCAGATCGCCTTCAACCTGATCCCGCAGATCGATGCCTTCACCGACAACGGCTACACCCGGGAAGAGATGAAGATGGTGTGGGAGACCCAGAAGATCCTGGGGGATGCCAGCATCGCCGTGAACCCTACCTGCGTGCGGGTACCGGTCTTCTACGGTCACGCCGAGGCGGTCCATGTGGAGCTGCACCAGCCGCTGGACGCCGAGCAGGTCAAGGAGCTGTTGCGCAATGCCCCGGGCGTCACTCTGTTTGATGATGAAGGGGACTACCCGACCCCGGTGCGCGATGCCACCGGTCAGGATGATGTGATGGTCGGGCGGGTACGCCAGGATATTTCTCATCCGAGTGGTATCAATATGTGGATCGTGGCCGATAACGTTCGTAAGGGCGCGGCAACCAACAGCGTGCAGATTGCCGAACTGCTGGTACGCGACTACCTCTGAGGCCGGATGTCGGCCCCGGGCGGGGAGGGAACCCCGCCTTGATGTGGGCGCCCTGGCCCCGGGATGTGACCGGGAACCCACTCTCCGGTTTTTGGAATACCGTGTGATATCAGTGGACTAGGTTTTTTTCTACACTCTGGTTCGCGTCTGGGGCTGCTTTCTGGTTGCCGCCGGGCGCGAAATATGTCGGATCGCTGGCTTGAGACCGGCGCCTGATTTATATTGAGCCGATTGTTTTGGGGTAACTATCCAGATTTTTCAATGTGATAGGGCCGTCATACGAAGGAACGAATATGGGACATTCCCGCATAACGCTGGCAACGCTACTCGCATTGGGGCTTCTGGGCACGGTTCAGGGCGAAGAGGGGGCGCGAGAACCCTTCTTTGTCGAACTCAAGGGACCGGATGGCTCACCGCCCCCCGCGGTGCAACCAGAGCCCCGGGCCCAGCCCGTGGCGCCCGTCACCCTGCCCAGAGCCCAGCCCATCGTGCGTCAGGTACCTGCTGCATCGGCTGGCAGTTATGGTCCCGTGCGTCCCACCGATACCCTCTGGAGTCTGGCGAGCAAGCATCGCCCGTCCAACCGGGTAAGCGTCTACCAGACCATGGTGGCCATCTATGACAAGAACCCCCGAAGCTTCGCAGACGGCAACATCAACCATATTCTGGTGGGTTCCCACATCCTGCTGCCCACCGCCGCAGAGGCGGGGCGCATCACGGATGCCGAAGCACGCCGTCGCTTCAACAGCGACAACGCGAGCTGGAAGGGGCTGAGCCCCAAATACCTGGCCAACAAGCAATCCCACGTCGCCCAGCCGGTGGTGAGCAAGCCTGCTCCGGCCAAGCCGGCTGTGGTGGCCAAGAATACACCGCCCAAGGCGGCGCCGATCCCGGCGGCACCCAAGGCAACGGCTCCAGCCCCCGAGGTGAAGGAGACCGCCAAGGCGGCTGTCTCCACCCCCGTGGTGGTGAGCGCTGCTGCGAGCAGCGCCGCCAGCACGGCGCCGGCGCCCCTGCCCGCCACTGCGGTGGGTAAACCTTCCACCGAGATGGCGCTGGCCCTGGAAGATGCCAACGCCCAGCTCGGCCAGGTCACCGAGATGAACCACAGGCTCAAGCTGCGCCTGCAAGCCCTGACCGAAGAGGTGGAGACCCTCAAGGCCCAGTTGCAGGATCAGACCGCCCTGCAAAAAGAGGTGGCGGAACTCAAGGCCAATCCGACGCCTCCCGTGGTGGCGCCGGTGCCCAAACAGGGCTGGTTGATGGAGCTGCTCTCTTCGCCGCTCAATCTCGCCATGATCATCCTGCTGCCGGTACTCCTGGTGCTTGCCCTGGTCACGCTCTGGCTGCGTGCTCGTGCCCGCCGCGAGCTGGAAGAGCAGGAGAAGAGCCTCTCCGAGTCGACCTCCATGGTCATGGGAGACGAGAACAGCGAGTTTGATCAGCTGATGACGGTGGGCATCGCGGATGACGAGCCCCTCCATGGCATGCCGGATCTCAACGAGCCGGAAGTGAGCAGGAAGCAAGATGGCGCCAGTGCTGCCGCCGATGTCATCTTCCGGGATGACGAGACGGCGCTCTCCGCTTTTGATGTGGAGCCTGCGGTGACGATGGCGAACCGGGATCCGGATCTGGTGCCCGAGCTGGATCTGGCCCACGAGGGGGACTTCGATCTGCCCGTGGTGCCGGAACTCGATCTCTCCGACGAGCCCACCTCCTCTGCTCGTGGTCATGACGAGATCATGACCGAGGAGGAGCTGCAGGCCGCCCTGTTTGCCGAGCTGGACGCGGATCTGGAAGCGGATCTGGCCCAGGCACAGGAGGAGAGCCGCAGCCAGCGTGACGAGACACTGGCCAACTTCGATCTGAGCGATCTAGAGACCGGGTTTGGCGAGCCGACCGACGATGAGCTTGCCGCCAAGGCGCCGCACATCGACGAGACGGGGTTTGGCAAGGGCGATGTGGACGACATGTTGGCCGAGCTCGGGCTGGAGCCCACCAAGCCGACGGCGTCCGAGTGGGATCCCAGCGAGCTGGCCCTGGCGGACTTCGAGGATGCCTTCGCCGAGGTGGAGTCCCATCAGGGGGAGGTGAAACCCCGCGAGCAGGTGCAAGACAGCGACTTCGTTGAAATCGACAAGCTGCTGGCCGATGCCGATGCCAGCAGCACGGAGCAGGAACCCTATCAGGGCTTCTCCCTGGATGTGGGGCTGGACGGTTTCCCCGAGGTGCTGCCGGAGTCCAACGGCTTTGATGTGGATGCCGATGACGGCGGGGTGGGGGCCAAGCTGGATCTGGCCCGGGCCTACCTCGAGATCGACGACAAGGAGAGCGCCCGCGAGCTGCTGGAAGAGGCGGTGGCCCAGGGCAGCGAGCACCAGCGCAGCGAGGCGCAGAAGCTGCTCAAGCGTCTGGGCTAGGCAGGCCCTTGTCATCCATGCACCAGAGAGGGCAGCCCGCGGGCTGCCCTCTCTCTTTGGGGGCCCCGCACCGCGGCCTCGCCCGGTCTGGGACTTTTGAGCCCGAGCGCGTATAATCCGCCCCGTTTCTTTCACTGCATCCTTTCATCAGAAGACACCGTTACCCATGCGAATTGCCCTTGGTATTGAATATGACGGCAGCCGGTACTTCGGCTGGCAGCGCCAGCGCGAAGTGATCAGCGTTCAGGAGGAGCTGGAAAAAGCCCTCAGCCGCATCGCCAACCACCCCGTCTCCATCCAGTGTGCCGGTCGCACCGATGCGGGGGTGCATGCCACCGGCCAGGTGATCCACTTCGATACCGAGTCGAACCGCGCAGAAGGCGCCTGGACCCTGGGGCTCAACTCCAACCTGCCCCCTGACATCGCCGTGCGCTGGGTCAGGGAGGTGGGCGAGCATTTCCATGCCCGCTTCAGCGCCACCGCCCGTCGCTACCGTTACGTCATCTACAACCACAACTACCGACCGGCGATCCTCGGCAGTGGCGTCAGTCACTACCACGAAACCATAGACGCGACGCTGATGCACCAGGCGGGCCAGAGCCTGCTGGGGGAGCACGACTTCAGCACCTTCCGGGCTGTCGCCTGTCAGTCCAACACCCCCTGGCGCAATGTGACCCACCTGTGTGTCAGCCGTTCCGGCCCCTACATCGTGCTCGACATCAAGGCCAACGCTTTCCTGCATCACATGGTGCGCAATATCACCGGCTCCCTGCTGCTGGTGGGGCAAGGGCTTCAACCGGTGGAGTGGATTGCCGAGGTGCTGGCGGCGAAGGATCGCAACCTGGCGGGCCCGACCGCCAAGGCGGGCGGCCTCTATCTGGTGGATGTGGATTACCCGGTCGAATTCGGGTTGCCCCGGCCGCCTCTTGGTCCGCTGTGGCTGCCGGACTCGGCACCGGGTACGACCAGTTTTTAGTAACTGGGCCCGAAAATTTGTGGTTTAATGATCCGTCGTTTATTGCCATCGAGCCGTTAAGTCATTGAACAATCAAGGCTCGATGTGTTTTGTCAGGCACAAATGCATTAAGGAATTCCATGAGCTGGCTTGAGAAGATCCTTCCCAAGAGCAAGATCACCACACCGCGTCGTCACAACATTCCGGAAGGGGTGTGGACCAAGTGTACTGCTTGCGAACAGGTGCTCTACCGGGCAGAGCTGGAGCGCAATCTCGAAGTGTGCCCCAAGTGTGACCATCATATGCGCATCAGCGCACGTGCCCGTCTCGAGAGCTTCCTCGACGCCGAGGGACGCAGCGAAGTCGCGGCCGAGCTGGAGCCGCAAGACATCCTGAAATTCAAGGATTCCAAGCGCTACAAGGATCGTTTGTCTGCCGCCCAGAAAGAGACGGGCGAGAAGGATGCGCTGGTGGTGATGAAGGGGACCCTTAAGGGGGTACCGGTCGTCGCCTGTTCATTCGAGTTCTCCTTCATCGGGGGCTCCATGTCCTCCGTGGTCGGTGCCCGCTTCGTGCGCGCCGTCGAGGAGAGCATCAAGGAAGGCCGCGGCCTGGTCTGCTTCTCCACCTCCGGTGGTGCGCGGATGCAGGAAGCCCTGTTCTCCCTGATGCAGATGGCGAAGACCAGTGCGGCCCTAGATCGCCTCACCAAGGCGGGCCTGCCCTTCATCTCTGTGCTGACCGACCCCACCATGGGTGGCGTCTCCGCGAGTCTGGCCATGCTGGGTGACATCAACGTAGGCGAACCCAAGGCGCTGATCGGCTTTGCCGGCCCTCGCGTCATCGAGCAGACCGTGCGCGAGAAACTGCCGGAAGGCTTCCAGCGCTCCGAGTTCCTGCTGGAGAAGGGTGCCATCGATCTCATCATCGACAGGCGCGAAATGCGCAACCGTCTGGCCGGTCTGCTGGCCAAGCTGATGAACACTCAGGTCATCGAAGACTGAAGATGAGTTCACACATGCAACAATCCCAAAGCCGGTCGCTGGTCGACTGGCTTTCTTATTTGGAGCAGATCCACCCGGCCAACATCGACATGGGGCTGGAGCGGGTCGGCACGGTTGCCCGCCGCATGGGCCTCACCGAACTGCCGTTCAAGGTGATCACGGTGGCGGGCACCAACGGCAAGGGCTCCTCCTGCGCCATGGCGGCCAGCATCCTGATGGCCGCCGGCTACCGGGTCGGTGTCTACTCCTCCCCCCATCTGCTGCGCTTTACCGAGCGGGTGCGCGTCAATGGCCAGGAGCTGGCCGATGGCGATCACTGCGCGGCCTTTGCCGAGGTGGAAGCCGCCCGGGGCGACATCGCCCTCACCTTCTTCGAGTTCGCCACCCTGGCGGGTCTGTGGCTGTTTCGCCGCGCCGCGCCCGATGTGCTCTTGCTGGAAGTGGGGCTGGGGGGGCGGCTTGATGCCACCAATGTGGTGGAATCGGACGTCGCCCTGATCACCTCCATTGCCCTGGATCACTGCGACTGGCTCGGGGATACCCGGGAGGCGGTGGCGGTGGAGAAGGCTGGCGTCTATCGCAAAGGTAAACCCGCCATCAGTGGGGAGCCCAATCCGCCGTCGACCATTGCAAGCGAAGCGGCGCGCCTCGGCGCCTGCCTGCGTCAGGTCGGCATCGATTTTCGTGGTGACGAGCATGAAGGTGACTGGGATTATCACGGCCTGCACCACTGGTCGGGATTGCCCAAACCGGCCCTGCCGCTGATGAATGCGGTCACCGTACTGGCGGCCCTGGAGTCCCTCGGTTTGCCATTGTCGGAGTCCGCCATCCGCGACGGCCTGGCCAATGCCCGCCTGGCTGGCCGGATGCAGCAGTTGCAAACCTCGCCGCTGGTCATCGTCGACGTGGCCCACAATCCCCACTCTGCGGCCTATCTCGCCAGCCAGCTGCGTCGGCGCCCCGGCAAGGGCAAGCGCCGCGCCGTGGTTGGCATGCTCAAGGACAAGGACATGGCGGGGTCGCTGGCCGAGCTTGACGGTCTGATTGACGAGTGGTTCCTGGCAAGCCTCCACGGCCCGCGCGCGGCCACGGCCGACCAGTTGGCGACGGCCCTTGGCAGCGGCCGGGGCGCGGCGCTCACCTTTGCCAGCGTGGGGGATGCCTACGGCGCCGCCTTGGCCGCATCGAGTCCTGACGATATGGTCATTGTGTTCGGCTCGTTTTACACTGTCGCCGACGTGCTGGCTCTGGGCGCGGTCTGAGTCGTTCGCTCCCCTGGCTCTGTCAACGTGACGACGGGCCGGGTTTTGCACTGGATAATCCCCTTTCAGGCCAAGTGGGTGGCGAGGGACCCGGCTTCGCCAGCCGGCGTGAGGGGAGGCGTTCTTTGCGAAGTGTGCAAGATTGCAATGGATCCTAAGTAACATGGGTGGAAATTAACTTGGCTTCGAAGTTTCAAAACAGATTGGTGGGGACCGTCATCCTGGTCGCCCTGGTGGTCATCTTTCTGCCGGACCTGATGGACGGCAACAAGCTGGAGCAGAAGGACGAGGCCTTCGCCAAGATCCCCCTGCGTCCGGAGCTAGAGCCCGCCAAACCTGCGCTTCAGGTCTCGGCGGCGAGCACCCTGCCGGCCGAGCATCTGGCGAGTCAGCAGCAGGCCTCTGCCGCGACCCAGTGGCAGGTAGAGGAGATTGGCGATACCGTGACCCTGGCCAATCAGGGGGGAGCCAATCCAGCGGGAGCCAGTCAGGCTCCCATCACCCAGCAGCAGCCGGTACAGGCCGTGGCGCAATCCAAGCCCCAGCCCAAACCCGAGCCCAAGCCGGAAGTGATCGCCAAGAAACCGGTGGAGCAGCCCAAACCCAAGCCGGTGCCAACCAAGCCGGTAGAGGTGCAAAAACCGGTGGAGGCCAAGCCGCAGGCGGGCCAGATCAAGACCATGGATGATCTCATCGCGAGCAAGATGGCCCAGCCGACTACGGCACCGGCGGCAGCAGCCCCGGCTCAGGGGAGCTGGATACTGCAGCTCGGCGCCTTCAAGAATGCAGACAGCGTCAATGCCCTGGTGAGCAAGCTGAGGGCGGCGGGCTACTCGGCCCAGACGTCGCCGAGAACCCCGGTGCAGGGGCAGATCAACCGGGTCTTCATCGGGCCGGATGTCTCCAAGGCTAAGTTGCAGGGCATGCAGAGCCGGATCAGCCAGATGACGGGCCTGAGCGGCTCCGTGGTGGCCTACAACCCCTGACAGGACGATGAAATGAAAAGACCGCGCCTCATGGCAACATGGGCGCGGTCTTTTTTTGTGTCCAACACGGGGGAGGCAGTGTGGCTATCGGGCTGCCGAGGAGGACTAGATGCACTTCACCGGCTTGGGGAGGCCTGCGATCTTGGTGGCCTGCTTGGCGGGGCCTTCCGGGAACAACTTGTAGAGGTAGCGGCTGTTGCCCTTCTCCGGGCCGTACTGCTTTTCCATCGCCTTGACCAGGGCGCGGATGGCGGGGGAGGTGTTGAACTCCAGATAGAAGGCCCGTACGAAACGCACTACTTCCCAGTGGGGATCCTCCAGCACAATCCCCTCTTTCTCGGCCAGCATCAGGGCCAGCGCCTCGCTCCATTGCTCGCTGTGGCGCAGATAGCCCTGGGCATCGGTCTCGATGAGTTGGCCGTTGAACTGCAAATGGTGTGGCTCGGACATGACGCTTCCTCGAAAAGGCTATCTCAATGGGGCGGGCATGGTAGCGCCTTGCGTCCCGTCCGGCAACCGGGGCGGCGCTTGGCGCCTGCCTCGGGCGGGATCGGCCCGGCGGCTATGTCCGGCTAGGTTCGACCCTGACCTGTCAGCAACTGGCCGTCGTTGGCCAGCACCAACAGCTCGTCTGCCAACTGGCTGATGAGGGAGAGCTGCTGGCTCAGCATCAGCTGCTCCTCGCTGCTCTCCGGAGCGATGGCCGGACAGGCTCCCGCGAGCGGCGTCGGCATCTCCCCCGCCAGGTGACCGGCGGCCTGCTCCAGGGTCTGGCTGATGTGGCGGCTTATCTCCTCCAGCCCCTCGATGGGCTCGAGTTTGTCGCGATGGGCCCCGAGCGCCGAGATATAGGAGAGCAGGGCATGGTTGCGCCAGGTGAGAGTGAAGCAGAGATCCAGGAAGCGGCGGCGCTTGCTCGGCTCCACCAGCATGCTCTGCCAGGCCATGGCCAGCTCGCTGTCGGCGAGGTGGGCACACTTGCGGGCCACCCGGTAGTCCAGGGATTCATCCCGTTGGCGATGCAGGCTGGCGAGTACCGCCGAGAGGTACTTCGCATTGGCGGACAGGGAGTTGGCGATAAGGGTCGGCAACCGCTTGTATTGCCAGTCGGGCCAGAGCCAGGCCACCAGGGCGTAGGAGAGCAGGCAGCCGAGCAGCGTATCGAGCAGGCGGGGTCCCAGGATGGCGAAGCCGATGCCATCCAGCAGGTTGAACGCCATCAGCACGTAGAGGGTGATGAAGCAGACGGCGGCGCTGTAGTTGCTGCGCACCTGGGTGAAAAACAGGAAGGCGGCAAGCCCCATGATCCCCAGTTGCAGGTGCAGCTCAGGGAAGAACCAGAGCACGGGCACGCCGATGAGGATACCGGCAAAGGTGCCGAGCATCCGCTGCACCAGACGACGGCGGGTGGCGCTGTAGCTCGGCTGGCAGACGAACAATACGGTGAGCAGGATCCAGTACCCCTTGTCCAGGTGAAACGCCTGCAGGATGCCATAGCCCACGACCAGCCCGAGGGAGAGCCGCAAGGCATGGCGAAACACCATGGAGTTCGGGGTCAGGTGCTGCCTGAGCAATGCCAGCAGGGGCAGGGCGACCGGCCGTGCCAGGGGAGGCAGGCTGGTGGGCGGCGCGGCGGGGTTTTGCAGCTCTTCGGCGCTTTGCAGCAACTGGTTGATGCTGGCCAGGTTGCGACGCAGGAACTTCATCGGTGTCAGCAGGGTCTTGGGGTAGTGCTGTTTGAGGTGGGTGAACTCCAGCTGATCGCCGAGGGCCTCCAGGGTCCAGTGAATGCGTTTGTGGTGGGTGTAGGGCTTGTGCACCAGGATGGCGTAGCCGAGCTGCTGACAGGCGTCGGCAAGCTGTGACAGCACCTCCTGGAAGCCGTCGAGGACGATGCCCTGCTTGAGCTCTGCTTCCAGCTTGCTGTAGGGGTAGTGGCTGGAGGTGGCCCGCTCCTGGATCTCCAGGGCAAGCAGGTAGAGGCGCAGCAGGCCCGCGAGCTCGGGGGCCACCCCGTGGCGGCCGGGGGCATGAAGACGGGCATTGAGCGCCGTCTTGGCCTGGTTCAGGGCATTGACCAGGTTGATGTTGAGCTGGGCCAGATTGTGGCGGATGGCCTGGGCGCCGTGTTCGTCGGCCGGGAAGAAGCGGGATTTCTCCTGCAAGTAGCGGGCGAGGGCGAAGTAGCTCTGGGCCAGTTGCTCGTGCAGTGTCTTGTAGGGCAGCAGCCAGAGCCAGACCAGGGACACCAGGCCGTACCAGAGGGCCCCGGCGCACAGGGCAAGCGGCTGATAGAAGAGAGCCGGCGCCTTGGCGGCCCCCAGCATGGTGTAGATGGCAATCAGCAGGGAGCCGAAGCTGATGGTGGCGTAGCGCTGGCCGAGGGCACCCACCATGACGAAGATAAAGGTGGAGCCCGCGAGCCCGATGGCAAAGAGCCAGGGGGTGGGGAAGAGATACTGCACGCACAATGAGGCGAACAGGAAGCAGAGCAGGGTCATGGCGAGGTTCTTGACCCGGCCCCAGAGGCTGTCGTCGGTCTCGGCGATGGCGCCGGCCACCACCCCGAGGGAGAGCAGCACGGTGAGCTGGATGTCACCGGTAGCCAGCGCGAAGGCGAGCAGCCCCGCGATGGCGAGCAGGACCTTGAGGGCGAAATAGATGTGGCTGTCTGTCAGCAGCCGGCGCAGCAGGCCGGAGAAATCCATCGGCATGCTAGGCACCCCCCTTGAACGAGGTGAAATCGATGTGGCTGTCGGTCAGCAGACGGCGCAATAAACCTGAGAAGTCCATGGGCATGGGATGAAGGCAACCCTTGAGCGAAACGAAAGCGACAGCATAACCCGTCGGCAACGAAACGGCCCTGATTTGGATCAGGGCCACTTCGCTTCATATCCTTGATTTGCAACTTATCCTGACAGAAATGGGCGCCAATAAAAACCCCACCGAAGCGGGGTCTTGTGCATCTTAAGCATCCATCAGTTGCGGTTGCCGCCAAGCAGGCTCAGCAGGCTCAGGAAGATGTTGTAAATGGAGACATACAGGGTGACGGTGGCAGAGATGTAGTTGGTCTCGCCGCCGCGCACGATCTGCTGGGTGGTCAGCAGGATGGCGCCGGAGGAGAAGAGCATGAACATGGCGGACAGGGCCAGGCTCAGGGCGCTCATCTGCAGGAAGATGTTGGCGACCATGGCAACCAGCAGTACCCAGAACCCGACGAACAGCATGCCGCCGAGGAAGGAGAGGTCCCGCTTGGTGGTCAGGGCATAGGCAGACAGGCCGAAGAAGGTGAGCGCAGTACCGCCCAGCGCCGTCATCACGATCTCGCCGCCGCCGTTGTTCATGTACATGTTGATGATGGGGCCGAGGCTATAGCCCAGCAGGCCGGTCAGGGCGAAGGTGAACACCAGCCCCATGCCGTTGTCACGGTTCTTCTCGGTCAGGAACATCAGGCCGTAGACACCGATGAGGAACACGGCCCAGTGCAGGGGCGGCATGTTCATGACGGTCGCTACCCCGGCTACCACGGCTGAGAAGCCAAGAGTGAGGGAGAGCAGCATGTAGGTGTTGCGCAGCACCTTGTTGGTGTCGCGCACGGCACCCTGGGTGCCAGTGTAGATAGAACGGGTATCCATCTTGATGTCCTCTTGATTTCCGGGGTGAAGCGACCAAGTGTGCTTCGTTAACGCATTGTATGCACTGAATGTGTGGATGACGAGCGCTGATTTCAAGCGCCACCCCACCTGCGTGGTGCCTACTATCCCAGAGCAAAGATGTATTGCGCATGAACAAGGAGGCTCAAGGCGTTGCAGAGGGCGCCTGCTCCTGCTCTTTACCCTGTTTGGCGATCCGCGTCGGCGAGAAGCCGAACTGCTTTCTAAACGCCGTGATGAAATTGGCCACATGGTCATAGCCGGCGTGGGCGGCGGCCCCTTGCAGAGAGAGGCTGCGCGCCTCCAGCCTGGCCCGCGCTTCTTGCAGCTTTCGCTGGCGAAGGTAGCGCTGCAGGCTCATGCCCAGCTCTTTTTTTGCGGCTCGCTGCAAGGTGGAGACGCTCATGCCGAGGGTGGCCGCGATCTCGGTCAGGGTCATCTCGTCCACTTTTTCATCCCTGAGCAGCATCTTGAGGCGCGTCGGGTGCTCGTTCTGGCGCTGGCAACAGGGGGAGGCGGCCTGCTGGAGGTGGGTCATCAGGCTCTCCCAGACACTGAGGGCAAAGGCCTTGCGCATCAGCATCTCGGAGGCGTTCTGGCTGCTGGTGAGATTGAGCGCTTCCGCAATCTGTCCAAGCGCCGCGGGCAGGGTCCAGTCGACGCGGCTCAGATGGCGGCTGAAGGTCTGTGCGAAAGCCTTGCGATGCGCCTGTGCCAGGTTGTGGGCGAGCCAGGTGTGGTCCAGGGAGAGGACGATGCTGCGGCTGCGCACCTGGGCTTTGGCCGCCCCCTGCACGATGTCGGGCTCGGTATAGAGGATGGCGGTTGCCACTATGGGGTCGGACTCATGGAAGCGGCACCCCTTGAGCCTGTGAGTGGCGCCATAGGTCATCAGGGCACGGCTCTCGAGAGGAATGGCGATGATCAACTGCGGCGGCAACTCCCGCTCGGTGGCGAAGTCTGCCTTGTGAACGATGTCCTTGTTGTGAAAGCGAAGACCCTCCTGGATCACCAGGTTCTCCACCCTGCCGGTGAAACGGCCTCGCTGGCGTGCGCTGGTGTCCCTTGCCACTGTGTCAGTCATGTGCAATTTGACCATGTCGAAGAGTGAAATGACCACACCGCAAAACTGCGGCGGAAGATGGAGTGATATATTAGCCCCCGGAAAATTAAATGAAAATGATTATCATCTCTATCTTGGGGTCACTGTTACTATGGTTGTCTTGAAGGATAAAGCGCGAAGCCCGCTGGCTCTGGCCATCTCTGCCGCTCTGGCCGTCACCTTTGCCGCCCCGGCAGGGGCACACACACCGGACATCAAGCCGGACGAAACCCTGGTCGTCTATGGCAATCCACTCTACGGGATGTCGCCGTCGGAGGAGACGGGAGGCTATGGGGTCGACTCGGCCACCGTCGGCACCAAGACGCCGGCGGCCCTCAAAGACATCCCCCAGTCGATCACCGTGTTGACCAACGACTACATCGAGGAGCGCAACTTCGTGGCGGTGGACGATCTGGCCAAGTTCACGCCGGGTCTGCGCACCCTGGTCAACGACAGCGGCCGCTCCTCCATCTTCTCCCGCGGCTATGAATACGACGAGGTGAACCTCAACGGCCTGCCATCGCCCATGCAGAGCAAGTACGGCACCCTGCCGTCGCTGGCGGCGGTGGATCGGGTGGAGATCATGCGGGGCCCCTCCGGCCTCTTCAACAGCATCAGCGAGCTGGGGGGCGTGATCAACATGGTGCTCAAGCGTCCGACCGACGCCTTCAAGGGCTCGGTCACGGCGCGCTATGGCAGCTGGGACAGGCATTACCTGGAGGCGGACATGGGGGGCGCACTCAACGACGAGGGTTCCCTGCGCGGTCGCGTCGTGGTGGCCAACGCCGACATCAAGAACCAGGTGGACTACAACAACAACGACAACGGTACCTACTACGGCACCCTGGAGTTCGATCTCTCGGATCGCACCCGCCTCTCCGTCTACGCCCTGCACCAGACCAAGGACATCCTGCCCACCAACGGCCTGCCGGCGTACAAGGACGGCTCCCTGCTCGACATCGGCCGCAGCACCTACCTGGGGTCGGCTGAAGACTTCTTCGACGCCGACACCACGGATGTAGGGGCCTCGCTGCAGCACGCCTTCGCCAACGGCGGGGTGGGTCAGGTCTCGGCCCGCTACATGGATCACGACATGCGGCTGGAGCAGACCTTCACCAACGGCCCCATGGACGCGGCGGGCAACACCGGGCTGATGTTCAACGGCCAGGGGAACCAGCAGAAGAACATGGCCTTCGATGCCAACTACAGCCAGATGTTCGATCTGTTGGGGCACAAGAGCGAGTTTGTGCTGGGCTCCGACTACAAGCGCTACGAGTCGGACATCCAGACCTACACCAACCGCAACCTCGGCAAGATCAATGTGTTCGATTTCGACCCGACCCGGGTCGCCAAGCCGGACTACAGCTACACCAAGAATGATCATGAGGAGCAGTCGGAGCTCGGTCTGTACGGCAAGGTGACCTGGCGTCTGTTGGAGCCGCTCTCGGTGATCACCGGGGGCCGCGTCTCCTGGTACGATCTGGATGCCGTCAGCACGACCCTGAGTTCCGGAGTCCAGAGCGGCGAGTCCGGTACGTTCAACGGCAAGCTCACCCCCTACGCGGGGGCCGTCTATGACCTGAGCGACGAACACGCCTGGTATGCCAGCTACTCCAAGGTGTTCAAGCCCCAGACCAGCCAGGACGAGAGCGGCAACCTGCTCAAGCCCCGGGAGGGCAGCCAGTGGGAAACCGGCATCAAGTCCTCGCTGCGTGACGGCCTGCTCAACACCCGGGCGACCCTCTTCCTGATGAAGGACGACAACATCGCGGCCCAGGCCTACGACGATCAGGGCATTGCCATCACCAACACCTACTGGGCCACCGGCAAGGTGGAGACGCAAGGGGTGGAGCTGGAGGCGAGCGGCTATCTCAGCCAGAACTGGATGGTGATGACCGGCTATACCTTCACCGACATCGAGGAGAAGGCCGGGGATCACAACCCGAAATTCGACACCATCCCCCGTCACGCCCTCTCACTCTGGACCGACTACCACCTGGCCGACTGGGTGCAGGGGCTGCACCTCGGGGCCGGGATGACGGCGGTGAGCGACTACGGCTTCAACCAGAAGGGGGTCGAGACCCATCAGGGGGGCTATGCCCTGTTCGATGCGGCGGTGCGTTACGAGATCAACGACAGGATGCAGGCGACCCTGAACCTCTACAACCTGCTCGACCGGGAGTACTTCTACCGGGTCGGCTCCACCAGCACCTTCAATATGTACGGCGAGCCGGCGAACCTGATGGCAGGCTTCACCTACAAGCTGTAACGACCGACGACAGCAGGGCCTCGGGCCCTGTTGTCGTCTCTGTGCGCCGCCCTACGGGGGATCCCCAAGGCTGGCGACGCAATCCTGGTTCATCCCATGACAAGACTCATCATCCTGCTGCTCACCATGATCACACTCTCTTCTGCCCAGGCAGACATGCTCCACTACGCCCAGCGCTTCACCCACCATTCGGCCCTGCTGGGGGAGACGCGGCAATACAGCGTCTCTCTGCCCCAGGAATATGAGCGCGAGCCCGGGGCTCGGTTCCCCGTGCTCTATCTGCTCGACGGGGAGAAGAGTCTGCTGGAGGTTGTCGGCATCACCCGGGCCCTGCGGGCCGGGCTCAATCCGGCGATTCCCCCCCTCATCATCGTCGCGGTGCACAACACCGACCGGATGCGGGATTACACCCCGAGCCACACCATGACCTTGCCCAATGGGGCACCGGCGGGGCCCGGCTATGCCGTGACGGGGGGCGGGCCCCGGTTCCTGCGCTATCTGAGTGAGGAGCTGCGCCCCCTCATCGAGGAGAGGTTTCGGACCCAGGCGCCGGCCCTGCTGGTGGGCCACTCCCTCGGCGGCCTGCTGGCGCTCGATGCACAGGCGCAAGATAGCGGCCAGTTCCAGGGAGTGATCGCCATCGACGCCAGCCTCTGGTTCGATTACCCCCGCAATTACGAGCGCATCGCGTCGGAGTTGACCGGGCCGCTCAAGCACGCCTCCTCGCTATTTATGGCGGTGGCCAACAACCCCTTCACCCCGGGATTCGGGCGCTCGGCGTTTCACCGGGATCGCCTGCAGCAGTTTGCGCGGCAGGTAGTGGGGGCACCCGGCGCAAACCTGCACGTCACCAGCCGCTACTTCGAGGAGGAGGATCATCACAGCGTCTACCACCCCGCCGTCTATCAGGGACTCCAGTGGCTGTTTCAGGGCTACCGGATGGATCTGGCGCCCGGGCACTTCAGCCGACAGGGGGTGATCGCCCGCTTTGATGCCCTGAACCGCCACCTCGGCAGCGCACTGCGCCCGGAGCTGGGGAGCCTGCGGGACATCAGGGAGAAGGCCGCGCGCTGGCCGCAGATGGCGATCTCCGTGGACGAGGCCGATGCCCTGCTGACCCACTACTACGGGTCGAAGCCGTGAAAAGCCGATATTTTTGCCTGTGTCTGGAATCGTCACAACGGCGCCGGAGACGGGTGTCGGTCCGGCGCCATCCCTGGGTAGACTGCCGAAACGAGGGGCGCCGGGTCGGTGCCCCGACAGAGGCAGGGAGTGAGCGATGGCGGTTGCAGGAAAGAGGGGAGGCATGCTGGCTCTGTGGTGCGGCGCACTCCTGATGTCGGGGTGCAGTGGGTTTGCGCCTGCGCCCATTCCCGTCACCTATCTGAGTCAGGATCCGCCCCCAGGCAGGCTGCCCCTTGGGGAGACCGCCTATGTGGATGACGGTCGCTGCCCACCAGGGCAGGTCAAGCGGCTCATCGGCGGGGACGCGAAGCACAATGTGCCAAGAAAGGTGGAGTGTGTGGCAAGACCGCAATGATGATGTGATTTTTACAGCCTGAAACATCCAAAAAAGAGCCATGAGGCAGTCGCCTTGGGGCTCTTTTCGTCTGGCTGGCCTGGTCGGTGTGATGCCGCAGCGGGCTAGAAGGCATCTCCAGGGACCCGCACCCAGCCTTCCATCAGGATGCGGGCGGAGCGGGACATCACCGCCTTGGTGACCGTCCACTGTCCCGCTACCTGCTCTGCCTGGGCTCCGACTCTCAGGGTGCCGGAGGGGTGGCCGAAGCGCACCGCTTCGCGCTCGCCGCCCCCGGCGGCCAGATTGACGAGGGTGCCGGGAATGGCCGCCGCCGTGCCGATGGCCACGGCGCAGGTGCCCATCATGGCGTGGTGCAGCTTGCCCATGGAGAGGGCCCGCACCAGCAGATCGATCTCGCCGGCAATAATCTCCTTGCCGCTGGCGGTGCGGTAATCCTTGGCGGGTGCGACGAAGGCAATTTTCGGGGTGTGCTGGCGAGTGGCCGCCTCTTCGGGGCGCTTGATGAGCCCCATGCGCAGGGCACCGGCAACCCGGATCGCCTCGAAACGGGCGAGCGCTTGCGGATCTGTGTTGATCGCCTCGCGCAGCTCGGTGCCCTCATAACCGATGTCCTCGGCGTTGACGAACACCGTGGGGATGCCGGCGCTGATCAGGGTGGCTTTCAGTACGCCGCTCTTTACAACAGACGCGGGTACCTCCAGATCGTCCACCAGATTGCCGGTGGGGAAGAGGGCGCCGCCGTCTTCACCCTCGTCGGACGGGTCGAGAAACTCCAGTACGATCTCGGCGGCGGGGAAGGTCACCCCGTCCAGCTCGAAATCGCCTGTCTCCTGCACCTGGCCGTTCGTCACCGGCACGTGGGCGTGGATGGTCTTGCCGATATTGGCCTGCCAGATGCGCACCTCGCAGGTGCCGTGCTCCGGGATGCGGGACGGGTCCACCAGGCCGGCGTGGATGGCGAAGGCCCCGGCGCCGGTGGAGAGGTTGCCGCAGTTGCCGCTCCAGTCCACGAATGCCTTGTCGATGGCGACCTGGCCGTAGAGGTAGTCCACATCGTGATCGGGTTGCTGGCTTTTGGAGAGGATCACGCACTTGGCTGTGGAGGAGGTGGCCCCCCCCATGCCGTCCATGTGGGCGCCGTAGGGGTCGGGGCTGCCGATGACCCGCAGGAAGAAGGCATCCCGTGCCGGGCCCGGCTGCTGGCAGCGCTCGGGCAGGTCAGATAAGCGAAAGAAGACCCCCTTGCTGGTGCCGCCACGAAGGTAGGTGGCCGGAATTCTGACTTGTGGTATGTGGGCCATAGAGAGTGTCCTGAGAATAGTCATTGATCCTGCTCCCTCTGGGAGAAGGTGCCCGAAGGGCGGATGAGGGGGATGTCCCCTCACCCCAACCCTCTCCCAAAGGGAGAGGGTGCCTTATGCCTTCCCCTTTTTCAAAGGGGCGGGGTTGCGATTTAGCTTGCGGCCTTTTGCGCGGTTGACGCCAGGAAGTCCTGGGCGAAGCGTTGCAGCACGCCACCCGCCTCATAGACCGAGACCTCCTCGGCGGTGTCGAGGCGGCAGGTCATTGGCACCTGGATCACTTCGCCGCTGCGACGGCGGATCACCAGAGTGAGATCGGTGCGCGGCTGGCGTGCTCCCACCACGTCATAGGTCTCGGTGCCATCGAGGCCCAGCGTGAGGCGGGTGGTGCCCGGTTTGAACTCGAGCGGCAGCACCCCCATGCCGATGAGGTTGGTGCGGTGAATGCGCTCGAAGCCTTCCGCCGCGATCACCTCCACCCCGGCAAGGCGCACCCCCTTGGCTGCCCAGTCCCGGGACGAGCCCTGACCGTAGTCGGCACCGGCCACGATGATGAGGGGCTGCTTGCGCGCCATGTAGGTCTCGATGGCTTCCCACATTCGCATCACCCGGCCGTCCGGCTCGACCCGGGCGAGGGACCCCTTCTGCACCACGCCGTTCACCACCGCCATCTCGTTGACCAGCTGGGGGTTGGCGAAGGTGGCGCGCTGGGCGGTCAGGTGATCGCCGCGGTGGGTGGCGTAGGAGTTGAAGTCCTCCTCCGGCAGGCCCATCTTCGCCAGGTATTCCCCCGCCGCGCTGCCGGGCAGGATGGCGTTGGAAGGGGAGAGGTGGTCTGTGGTGATGTTGTCCGGCAACAGCGCCAGGGGCCGCATGCCGCGCAGGGTGCGCTCGCCCGCCAGTGCCCCCTCCCAGTAAGGCGGGCGACGGATATAGGTGCTTTGCGCACGCCAGTCGTACAGGGGCGTCACCTTGGGGCCCTGATCCTCTTCCTGGGTGAACATGGGGATATAGACCTGGCGGAACTGGGACGGCTTGACCGACGCCTTGACCACGGCGTCGATCTCTTCATCAGATGGCCAGATATCCTTGAGGCGAATCTCCTGACCGTCCACTACCCCCAGCACATCTTTCTCGATGTCGAAGCGGATGGTGCCGGCGATGGCGTAGGCCACCACCAGGGGGGGCGAGGCGAGAAACGCCTGCTTGGCATAGGGATGGATGCGGCCGTCGAAGTTGCGGTTGCCCGAGAGCACCGCCGTGGCGTAGAGGTCCCGCTCGATGATCTCCTGCTGGATGGCGGGATCCAGGGCACCGGACATGCCGTTACAGGTGGTGCAGGCAAACGCCACGACGCCGAAGCCGAGCTGTGCCAGCTCATCCATCAGCCCCGCCTCTTTCAGGTAAAGCGCGACCGTCTTGGAGCCGGGGGCTAGGGAGGTTTTGACCCAGGGCTTGCGCTTCAGGCCGAGCCGGTTGGCGTTGCGGGCCAACAGGCCTGCGGCAATCACGTTGCGCGGGTTGCTGGTGTTGGTGCAACTGGTGATGGCGGCGATGATGACGGCGCCATCGGGCAAGAGGCCGTCCGCCTCCTGGGCGCGAGCCTTGTCCAGATCCACCGCGATACCGCGCTCTGCCAGGGCGGAGATCGGCAGGCGACGGTGGGGATTGGAGGGGCCAGCCAGGGTGCGCACCACGGTGGACAAGTCAAAGTGCAGCACCCGCTCGTACTGGGCGCTCGCCAGGGCATCGGCCCAGAGGCCGGCCTCCCTGGCGTAGGTTTCCACCAGCCTGACCTGCTCGTCGTCACGGCCGGTGAGCTTGAGGTAGTCGAGGGTCTGCTGGTCGATGAAGAACATGGCCGCGGTAGCGCCATACTCCGGCGCCATGTTGGAGATGGTGGCCCGATCGCCGAGGGTGAGGGCGGCGGCCCCCTCCCCACGAAACTCCAGGTAGGCGCCGACTACCTTCTGCTGGCGCAGGAATTCGGTGAGCGACAGCACCAGGTCCGTGGCGGTGATGCCGGGTTGCGGCTTGCCGGAGAGCTCCACGCCGACGATCGAAGGCAGCCGCATCCAGGAGGCGCGCCCCAGCATCACGTTCTCGGCTTCCAGCCCACCCACCCCCACCGCGATGACGCCGAGGGCATCCACGTGGGGGGTGTGGCTGTCGGTGCCGACGCAGGTATCCGGGTAGGCCAGACCGCGATCGGCGTGGATGACGGGGGACATCTTCTCCAGGTTGATCTGGTGCATGATGCCGTTGCCAGGCGGGATCACCTCGATGTTCTTGAACGCCTGCTTGGTCCAGTCGATGAAGTGGAAGCGATCCTCGTTGCGGCGATCCTCGATGGCGCGGTTCTTCTCGAACGCCTGGGGGTCAAAGCCGCCACACTCGACGGCGAGCGAGTGATCGACGATGAGCTGCACCGGCACCACAGGGTTGACCTGGGCGGGATCTCCTCCCTGCTCGGCGATGGCGTCGCGAAGGCCCGCCAGGTCCACCAGGGCGGTCTGGCCCAGGATGTCGTGGCACACCACCCGCGCCGGGAACCAGGGGAAGTCGCGCTCACGCTTGCCGAAGACAATCTGGCCGAGGCATTCGGTGAGGATGGCCGGATCGCACTTGCGAACCAGGTTCTCGGCGTGGACGCGGGCGGTGTAGGAGAGCCTGTCCCAGGCGCCGGGGGTGATGGCGTTTACCGCCTCCCGGGCGTCGAAGTAGTCGAGCTGTGTGCCGGGCAGGGGCTTGCGATATTGCGTGTTGATCATCACTTGCGCTCCTTGAGCGGTACGAACTGGAGATCCTCCGGGCCGACGTAGTTGGCGCTCGGGCGGATGATCTTGCCGTCGATGCGTTGCTCGATGACGTGGGCCGACCAGCCTGAGGTGCGGGCGATGACGAACAGCGGGGTGAACATGGCGGTGGGCACCCCCATCATGTGGTAGCTGACGGCGCTGAACCAGTCGAGGTTCGGGAACATCTTCTTGACTTCCCACATGGTGGATTCCAGCCGCTCGGCGATATCGAACATCTTGGTGTTGTGCTGCTCCTGGCTGAGCTCGCGCGCCACCTCCTTGATCACCTTGTTGCGGGGATCTGAGACGGTGTAGACCGGGTGGCCGAAGCCGATGACCACCTCTTTTTTCTCGACCCGGGTGCGAATGTCGGCCTCCGCCTCGTCCGGATTCTCGTAGCGCTTCTGGATCTCGAAGGCCACCTCGTTGGCGCCCCCGTGCTTGGGCCCGCGCAGGGCACCGATGGCTCCCGTGATGCAGGAGTACATGTCCGAGCCGGTACCGGCGATGACGCGGCCGGTGAAGGTGGAGGCGTTGAACTCGTGCTCGGCGTAGAGGATGAGAGAGGTGTGCATGGCGCGCACCCAGGAGTCGCGTGGCTTGTGCCCGTGCAGCAGGTGCAGGAAGTGGCCGCCGATGGAGTCGTCGTCGGTCTCCACATGGATGCGTTTACCGTTGTGACTGAAGTGGTACCAGTAGAGCAACACGGAGCCGAGACAGGCCATCAGCTTGTCGGCGATGTCCCGGGCGCCCGGGTGGTTGTGATCGTCCTTCTCCGGCGACAGGCACCCCAGCACGGAGACGGCGGTGCGCATCACGTCCATGGGGTGGGCGGAGGGAGGCAACTGCTCCAGAGCGGTCCTGACCCCGGTGGGCAGGCCGCGCAGGGCCTTGAGCTTGGCCTTGTAGGCGGCGAGCTCCGCCACATTGGGCAGGTGGCCGTGCACCAGCAGGTGGGCTATCTCTTCAAACTCGCAGCTGGTGGCTACGTCCAGGATGTCGTAGCCACGGTAGTGCAGATCGTTGCCGCTGAGGCCCACGGTGCACAGGGCGGTATTGCCGGCGGCGGTGCCGGAAAGGGCGACGGATTTCTTCGGCTTGAAGCCGGTGGTTTCGGGCAGGGCGCTCATCACATGTTTCCTCATTCAGTCCGTTGATGCGCCAGCCGCCAGCATAAGGCGGCCGGTCGCCGTCTTATTCCTTGGTCGACAAGTCCTGGGTGAACAGCCTGTCCAGGGTCTGCTCGTAGTGGTGGTAACCGAGAAAATCGTAGAGGGACTCCCGGGTCTGCATGGTGTCGACCACGGCGCGCTGGTGGCCGTCGCGGCGAAGCGTCTGATAGACGTTGAGGGCGGCCTGGTTGGCGGCGCGGGCGGCGCTCAGGGGGTAGAGCACCATGTCGACGCCATGCAAGGCGAGCGCCTCCTTGTCAAACAGCTCGGTCTTGCCGAACTCGGTCATGTTGGCGAGGATCGGCACCCCGGCCGCCTGCCTGAAACGGTCGTACTGCTCGAGCTCGGTGACCGCCTCGGCGAAGATCATGTCGGCACCGGCCTCCACATAGGAGGCGGCCCGCTCCAGGGCCGAGCCCAGTCCTTCCACCGCCAGGGCGTCGGTGCGGGCCATGATGACGAAGTGCTCGTCCTGGCGGGCATCCACCGCGGCCTTGATCCTGTCCACCATCTCCGAGACCGTGACCACGGCCTTGTTGGGCCTGTGGCCGCAACGCTTCTGGGCCACCTGATCTTCCATGTGGACGGCGGCCACACCGCCGCGCTCGAAGGCGCGGATGGTGCGGGCGATGTTGAAGGCGCCCGCCCAGCCGGTGTCGATGTCCACCAAGAGTGGCACCTGGGTGGCGGCAGTGATGCGTTCGGCATCGATGAGCACGTCATTCATGGAAGTCATGCCGAGATCCGGCAGGCCATAGGAGGCGTTCGCCACCCCGGCGCCGGAGAGATAGAGGGCCTGGAAGCCGCTGCGCTCGGCCATCAGCGCCATGTAGGCATTGATGGTGCCGACTATCTGCAGGGGCTTTTCGTTGGCCAGGGCCGTGCGAAAACGCTTGCCGGCAGAGGGGGAGAGGTTGGACATGGTGACTCCTTTCATGGGGTGCGTGTCTGCTGGATGTGTAGGGTGAACGGCATCATCTCACACTACGTTTACGTTAACGTCAATTATGCTTAGGTCCAAGGTCGTATCAAGTGTGCTCTCCCCTGACGGACCCCTGGCAACGCCAGTAACACAGACTCGTTGGAACCATTTTTTGGTGTGATGCATCGTGTGGGAGAGAGGTGAACCTGGGAAAATGCCGAGTGTTTTTTGGCCAAACCTGGTCTTTTGGGGTCATAATCTTGCGCGGCGTCAAACAGGATGCAAATTGTGTCTCAGCCATCCTCCCCGACTGGGTCTCTGCGTTGCTTGCCCGTAGGCGTTTGGCTACGCTCAGTGGGTGATCAAACAAGGGGTGTGCGCCATGAAGAAAAGCCAGGTTCATCTCATCGACGAAGAGGTGGCTTTTCCTGCCAATGAACAGCTGGTCTCCACTACGGACCTGCAGGGTGTGATCACCTACGCCAATGATCACTTCTGCCGGGTAGCGGGGTACAGCCGGGCTGAGCTCATCGGCCAGCACCACAACATGGTTCGCCACCCGGACATGCCCAAGGCTGCCTTTGCTGACCTCTGGGGCAAGCTCAAGCAGGGCAAACCCTGGCGCGGCATGGTGAAAAACCGCTGCAAGGATGGGCGTTACTATTGGGTGGATGCCTATGTCACCCCTATCTTCGAGCAGGGGCGGATCAATGGCTACCAGTCGGTCCGCAGTCGCGCCGCGCCGGAGATGAAAGCCGTGGCCGGGCGCACCTATGCCAGATTGAAGAGCGTGGAGCGGGGGGAGCGAAAGGGCGGATTGAGCCTGCGCCCGATGCGCCACGGGCTGGCCATCATCGGTGTCTTGCTGATGCTGGCAGGGGGGGCCTATCTGATGGGGCCCTGGGGGCCGTTGTTCACCCTGTTGCCTCTCTTGTGGCTGGCCCTGATCTATCGTGACACCCTCATCACTACCCCCCGTTATCTGCGACAGCTCGCGGACGAATATGACAGCCTGACCCGGCTCATCTATTCGGGGGAGGATGCCAGTGCCATTGCAGACTTCCACATCAAGCTGTTGCAGGCCAGGATCCGCACCGTCCTTGGACGAGTGGACGATGCGACCCTCTCCCTGCAGGATCTCGCGGTGCATCTGAAAACAGCCTCCAGCGAGGCGAGCGCCGACATCGCCGAACAGGATATCCAGACCCAGCAGGTGGCGACGGCCATCACCGAGATGGCGGCGACAGCCCACGAGATTGCCCGCAATATCCTGGAGACGGACAACCAGATAGCCCAGGCCAAGGCGCACTGCCAACACACCGATCAGCAGTTGGAAGATACCCAGCACAGGGTGATGGAGCTGGCCACCCAGGCAGAGCATGCCTTCACGGCCGCCGTGGCACTGGCGGAGGAGTCGGACCGCATCGGTGTGCTGATGAGCGAGATCCAGGGCATTGCGGATCAGACCAATCTGCTGGCGCTCAACGCCGCCATCGAGGCGGCGCGGGCAGGGGAGCAGGGGCGAGGCTTTGCGGTGGTGGCGGACGAGGTGCGAACCCTCTCACGCGCACCCACAAGGCGACCGAGCAGATCCAGAGCAGCATAGGCCAGATCCAGCGTACCCTGAACGGCTGGAAGGGAATGATGCAGCAGAACCTGCAACAGACCCAATCCTGCGTGACCCTGACCCGCCAGGGATCAGAGAGCCTGCATCAGGTGCTGGCGGAAATAGAACGGGTGGTGGACCTCTCGGCCCAGATCTCGACGGCGGCAGAGGAGCAGCAGGCGGTGGTGGAGGACATCAGCCGCAACGTCAACGCCATCTCCCAGCACTCCCACACCAACAGCAACAAGATGCAGGACATGGACGCTTCGAGCGACATCCTGCTCACCAAGGCTCGCCAGCTCATATCCCTGGGGCAGACCTTCGGGTAAGAGCGGTCAGACTCATGCAATGCAGGAAGGCCACCCCTGGGGTGGCCTTCCTGTTTATTGGTTTCATGGGGGTATCGGCTCTGTGTGCCGGGAGATGAACCAGTCAGCCGGACTGCTCCGCCAGCGTGATGACGCGGCCGCCCTTGTCACAATACATGGCCCTGTCGGCCTGAATGAGCCACTGCTCCGGGCTCCAGTCATGCTGGTAGTGGCTGACGCCGATGCTGATGCCCACCTGCATCGGCTGGTCATTGACCACGAAGGGGGCCTGCATGGCCTGGCGGATCACGGCGGTGACCTCCTCTGCCTGACGGATATCGTAGCCCGGCAGCAGCAGGATGAACTCGTCCCCCGCCAAGCGGGCAAAATAGCACTGGTGGCCGATGGCGTCGTGGATCCGTCGGGCCAGCTGGCAGAGGATGGCATCCCCCTGGCTGTGGCCGAAGTTGTCGTTGATGCGCTTGAAGTCATTGAGATCGCAAAACAGCAGGCAGCCCGGATTGTCGCTTTGCACCTGGTGTTTCAACTGCTCCATCAGGCTCAGGCGATTGGGCAGCCCGGTAAGGGGATCGAGGCGGGCCAGTTGCAGTATCTCCTGCTCTCGCTGTTTGCGCAGGGCCACTTCCTGGTTGAGCCGCTTGTTGCTCATCAGAAGATAGAGGGAGAGCAGCAGGATGAGACCACCAACCCCCAGGCTCAGCAGGAACCATGGACGCCAGAAGCTCCACTGTTCTGAGGGGACCTGATAGAGGAAACGGGTCAGGGAGACCGGTTTGGCAAGGAGGCCTATCTCCACCAGCTGCTGCATGATGTGAGCGAAGCGATCCGGATTCATATACCCGATCTCCACATAGAGCGGCTGGATCATCTCCTTGCTCATCTGCAACTCGTATTCCATGTGGGCCTGGCTGCGGTTGACGCCATACTCCGTGCGCAGCAGGGCGATGGCTTCCTCGGGGTGGGTGAGGGCATAGCGCCATCCCTGGAGGCTGGCTGCACGAAAACGTGCCACCCGCTCCGGATTGAGCCGCTCCTGTGCCTGGGTGGTGAAGAGAATGTCGCTGTAGAAATCGATGCCGTAGTTGCGAGGGTTGATGACGGACACCGAGATGCCGCGCTCTTCCAGATAGAAGGGCTCATTGCTCAGATAGGCGTTGAAGATGTCTATCCGGCCGGCGATCAGATCGTCGATGTTGACCGAAGTGGGTACCGGGATGAGCTGGCGCTCGTGAAGCCCCTGATAGTAGAGGGTGGCCAGCAGTTCGGCATCCTGATGACCCGGAAACATCATGATCCGTTTGCCACGCATGTCCGCAACGGTGAGAATGCTGCTGTCGCGGCGTGCCAGGAAGATGGAGGGAGAGTGCTGGTAGACGCTGGCCAGTGCCAGCAGCGGCTTGCCCTGGGCGTAGTGGGTCAGCACCTCGGTGTTGCCGACGCCAAAGTCGGCGCGTCCGGCCAGCACCTCCTGAACCGGACTTATTCCCTTGCCACCTGGCCTTATCTCGACATCCAGACCAGCGTCGGCGTAATACCCCTTGGCCTTGGCCATGTGATAGCCCACAAACTGGGGCTGATGCAGCCAGCGCAACTGCAATACCACCTTCTCCGGCAGATCACGTGTCCGTTCACTGGCCTGGAGGGGCGAGAAGCAAGTGATGCCAAGCAACAACAGCCAAAACAGGCATTTTTTCATTCGTGCGATTCTTGTGCTGAGGGTCCATGAAGATGGCCTGCAGGCCTGCATTCAAGTTGTTAACAAATAACATTCTAAAGGGTTATACATGTACCGGATACAATTGCAGCACAAAGATTTCATGGTGATCAACAAGCGTCCGGGCATTGGCATGCACGATGATGCCGGCGAGCCGGGTCTCGTCAATCGGGTCAGAATGGATACCGGTCTTGACCTCTATCCGGTCCATCGACTGGACAAGATGACCTCTGGGCTGGTGCTGCTGGCCCGCACCGCCGAAGCGAATCGCGCCCTCAGCATGGCTTTTGCGGCGCGGGAAGTGAGCAAGCAGTATCTGGCACTCTCCGATCGCAAGCCGAAGAAGAAGCAGGGCTGGGTGAAGGGTGACATGGAGAAAGGGCGAGGCGGCAGCTGGATGCTGAGCCGCACCCAGGATAACCCGGCCATTAGCTGGTTCGACTCCGTTTCGGTGCGCGAGGGGCTGCGCCTTTATCGTATCAAGCCCCGGACCGGCAAGACCCACCAGATCCGGGTGGCCTTGAAGAGCGTGGGAGCCCCCATCCTCGGAGATGAGCGTTACGGCGGCACGGCGGCGGATCGCGGTTATCTGCACGCCTGGCGCCTCGCCTTCACCCTGGCAGGTGAGAGCTTCGATCTCGTTTGTCCGCCCGATGAAGGAGCGCTGTTCCTCCTGCCCGAGTTGCATGCCGCCATCGCAGAGATCACCGAATGAGCGCAGCAACCGCGAGAGTCCCAGCCCACGGCTGGATCCTGGCCGACTTCGATGACACCCTAGCGCCGGATGACAGCCATGCGGGGTTGCTGCGTTTCATCTTGCGCCGCCGTATCTGGCCGCTGCTGCTGTGGCCACTGATGGCGTTCGGTGCCGTGATCTATCTGCTGCCAGGTCAGCGCAGTCGCGGCATTGCACTCATCTGGTGGGCCATCACCCTCGGGCTATCCCCCCTGGCCTGGCGCGCCCTGGTACGGCAGTACAGCCTGACCCGGCCCGGTCTGTATCGGGAGGCGCGAGCCCTCCTGACGGGGGAGGGGCACCGCTGCTGGGTCATCTCCGCCAGTCCCCGCGCCCTGGTCCGTGCCCAGCTCCATCGTCAACTGCCAAGGCTCCCTCACCGCATCATCGGCTCGCGGATGGGTTACCGTTTCGGCGGCCTGGTGCCGCGCTTCTATTGCCATGGCAGGCACAAGCTGCTGCCTGAGCTCCTGACCCTGGAGGCCGCACTCACCCTGAGTGACAGCCTGCACGATCTGCCCCTGCTGGCGTTGGGGGAGCAGGCCTGGCTCATCAACCCCACAAGGACTCGATTGTGGAAGATGAGGGCGGTACTGCCCCATATCGAACCCTGTTATTGGTCGTTGTAAGGCAAAGCTGACAGCCTTGCGGGACGCTAACGAGCGCAGTGCAAGGCTGGGGCTGTGATGTCACATTTCATTTACATTCTTTGGCGCGGATTCCCGCCAAACTATCTGAACGCCGCCCCTTCTCATTCCCTGCGCCCGCCACTCTAATGAAACAAGTTGTTAACAATGCCGTGCGGGCTGCCTGTCGAGCCCTTGCGGCGTGAACCGTTTCGTTATCAGTTCATCGCAAGGAGCGCATTATGACCACCCCTTCTTCCCGTACTCACACCATCAACCCCCTTGGCACCGACGGGTTTGAGTTCGTCGAGTACACGGCGCCGGATCTCAAGGGCATTGCGGCTCTCAAGGCGCTGTTCGTCTCACTGGGCTTTGCCGAAGTGGCCAAGCACAGGCACAAGCAGTGCTGGCTCTATCGCCAGGGGGACATCAACTTCGTGGTCAATGCCGAGCCCCACTCCCAGGCGGAGGAGTTTGCCCGGGCCCATGGTCCGAGCGTGTGCGGCATGGCGTTTCGGGTGAGCGATGCCGGCCGTGCCCAGCAGTACGCCATTGGCCAGGGGGCCAAGCCGTTTGTGGGCAAAATCGGCCCCATGGAGCTCAACATCCCCGCCATCTACGGCATCGGCGAGAGCACCCTCTCCTTTGTCGATCGCTATGGCGATCGGGGCTCCATCTATGACGTGGACTTTATCTTCTACCCCGACTGGCAGGCCCGCATGGCCGAGGTGGACGCGGGGCTCTATGAGATCGACCACCTGACCCACAACGTCCATCGCGGCAACATGAACCTCTGGTCGAATTTCTACGAGCGGATCGGCAACTTCCGGGAAATCCGCTATTTCGACATCGAGGGCAAGCTGACCGGATTGCACTCGCGCGCCATGACGGCCCCCTGCGGCAAAATTCGCATCCCCATCAACGAGTCGGCGGACGACAAGTCCCAGATAGAGGAGTACCTGCGCCAGTACAAGGGGGAGGGGATCCAGCACATCGCGCTCGCCTCTGCCGACATCTATCACACCATCCGCACGCTCAGAGGGCGGGGAACCGGCTTCATGCCGACGCCGGACACCTACTACGAGAAGGTGGACAGCCGGGTCGCGGGTCATCAGGAGGATCTGGCGGCGCTGAAAGAGCTGCGCATCCTCATCGACGGCTCGCCGACGAAGGACGGCATCCTGCTGCAGATCTTCACCGACACCGTCATCGGTCCCGTGTTCTTCGAGATCATCCAGCGCAAAGGCAACGAGGGCTTTGGTGAGGGCAACTTCCAGGCACTGTTCGAATCCATCGAACTGGATCAGATCCGCCGTGGCGTGCTGGACGGATCCACGCAAGGGGAGGTGAACAGTGCCGCGCAGGGCCAGAAAAACGGAGAACCGAGTGATGCGTAACTGGATAAGCTTCCCCCATCGGGAGGGAACCCACTCCCGCCAGGCCCATGCCGATCTGCCGGAGCAGGCCATCTATGAGCGCGAGCTGGGGCGCTCGGGCTTCTTCGGTCCGGCCACCCACATGCACCACAAGCATGCTCCCACCGACTGGAGCCACTGGGAGGGGCCGCTTCGGCCACGGGCGTTTGACTTGAACGATCTGCAGGAGGAGGTGAGCTCCCTCTCCCCCTGGGTGATGCCGGATATTCTCAGCAACCCCCACTGCCGCTACCGCATCTGGCGCCTGCATGAGCCCATGCCGTTTCTGGTGCGCAACGCCGATGGCGACGAGCTCCTGTTCATTCACGAGGGGAGCGGCGAGTTCTACTGCGACTACGGGCACCTCATCTTGAGAGATGGCGACTATGTGGTGATCCCCCGTGGCACCATGTGGCGCATCGAGCCCACCGCGCCCCTCTTCATCCTGATGATCGAGGCGACGGAAGACAGTTATCAGCTGCCGGACAAGGGACTGGTGGGCAATCACGCCATCTTCGATCCGGCGGCCCTGGACGTGCCCGCCATCAACGAGCGCTTCCTGGCCCAGCAGGATGAAAACCCCTGGTCGCTGCAGATCAAGCGCCACGATCAGGTCTCGGTCGTCACCTGGCCGTTCAACCCGCTGGATGCACAAGGGTGGCACGGGGACTTGTGCGTGGTGCGCCTCAACTGGCGGGATATCCGCCCGCTGATGAGCCACCGCTACCACCTGCCTCCCTCGGCCCACTCCACCTTCGTGGCGAGCCGTTTTGTCATCTGCACCTTCGTGCCGCGTCCCATCGAGAGCGACCCAGGTGCCCTGCGGGTGCCTTTCTACCACAGCAATGACGACTTCGACGAAGTGCTCTTCTACCACGCCGGGGACTTCTTCAGCCGGGACAACATCAAGCGGGGCATGGTCACCTTCCACCCTGCCGGCTTCACCCATGGTCCCCATCCCAAGGCCTTTGCGGCGGGGCTGGCCCATGCCAAGACCTTCACCGACGAGGTGGCGGTGATGCTCGACACCCGTGATGCCCTGGCCGTCGGCCCGATCTGCGAAGGGGTCGAACACCCCGGTTATGTCACCAGCTGGCAGCGTCCAGAGACGCTCGGCAAATAAGGAATTCGATATGAAATTGGCAACCCTGAACAATGGCAAGCGCGACGGCGCCCTGGTGGTGGTGAGCCGCGATCTGGCGCGCGCCGTCCATGTGACGACCATTGCCCCGACCCTGCAGTCGGCCCTCGACCAGTGGGGCGAAGTGGCGCCGCAATTGGCGAAGGTTTATCAGCGACTCAACGAGGACGCCTGCCCCGACGCCTTCCCCTTCGATGAGGAGGCGTGTCTCTCCCCGCTGCCCCGCGCCTACCAGTGGATTGACGGCAGTGCCTACGTCAACCACGTGGAGCTGGTGCGCAAGGCGCGCGGCGCCGAGATGCCTGAGAGCTTCTGGCACGATCCCCTGATGTATCAGGGAGGCTCTGACAGCTTCCTGCCGCCCCGTGGCCCCATCGTGATGGGCTCCGAGGAGTGGGGGATCGACTTCGAGTCGGAAGTCGCCGTCATCACCGACGACGTGCCCATGGGTACCCGTTCGCAGGGGGCGGCGAGCCACATCAAGCTCTTGATGCTGGTCAACGACGTGAGCCTGCGCAACCTCATTCCCGGGGAGCTTGCCAAGGGCTTCGGCTTCTTCCAGTCCAAGCCCTCCAGCAGCTTCTCGCCGGTGGCCATCACCCCGGACGAGCTGGGGGATGACTGGCGCGATGGCAAGGTCCACCTGCCCCTGGTGACCCACCTCAACGGCGCCCTGTTCGGGCAGCCCGACGCCGGGGTGGACATGACCTTCAACTTTGATGAGCTGATTGCCCATGCCGCCAAGACAAGGCCGCTCGGGGCGGGTTGCATCATCGGCTCGGGCACCGTCTCCAACTACGACAGAAGCCGGGGATCCTCCTGCCTTGCCGAGCGGCGGATGCTGGAAATTATCGAGTCAGGTCAAGCCACTACACCCTTTCTGCGCTTTGGTGATACAGTGTCCATCGCGATGCAGGATCGCAACGGGATGAGTCTGTTTGGCACCATTTTGCAGCGGGTCACGCAAGCAACGGCCGAGCGGGCGAGCTAGGAGAGCCCGACCCCTGGAGGGGCGGGCGACACGGCAGGTGGCAGACACCTGCCACCACAGGGACACACTATGCTGCAGTTGTTTGGATATTGGCGCTCATCGGCCAGCTTTCGCGTGCGTTTGGTACTGCAACTCAAGGGGCTCGATTATGAGCAGCACCCGGTCAACTTGCGGCAGGGTGAGCAGAAGGAGAAGGCCTACCGCCGGGTCAATCCCCAGGGGCTGGTGCCGTTTCTCGTGGACGATGACGTGCATCTGGGTCAGTCGGTGGCCATCATGGAGTACCTCGACGAGACCTATCCCGCCTACCCCCTGATGCCCTCCGTCCCCATCGAGCGCGCCCGGGTGCGCCAGATAGTCAACATGATCGCCTGTGACACCCACCCCCTCAACAACCTGCGCGTGCTGCACTACCTGGAGCAGGAGCTGGGGCAGAGCAAGATGGCGCGGGATGCCTGGTATCGCCACTGGATAGACGAGACCTTCACCGCGCTGGAGCAGCTTCTCATGACCACCGCCGGCATCTATTGCGTGGGCAACGAGGTCACCCTGGCGGACTGCATGCTGGTGCCCCAGGTCTACAACGCCCGCCGCTTCGACATGACCCTGGATGACTACCCCACCATTGCGCGCATCGTCGCCAACTGCGAGCAGTTGCAGGCCTTTATCAAGGCCGCCCCCGCCAATCAGCCGGATGCCCAGCCCTGAAGCTGTGCAGACCGGGCCAGCGCGTTGGCCCGGTCTGCCGTCTCTTTCCTTATCCGGGTTATCTTGCTCGCCTCAGGGCGTGCCATTGGCCCCGTAGCGTCGAAACCCCGGCCGCTCTTTCAGTCGCTGGTAGTAGTCGTCCACGGCGGGTAGCGACGGGCGATCATAGGGCGTCTCCAGCCAGCGGTTGACTGACAGCCCGATGGGAATGTCTGCCAGCGAGAAGTGCGGACCGGCCACATATCCTCCGGTTGTTTGAAGCTGTCTCTCCAGGATCTCCATGCAGTGAGACCACTGCAGGCAAGCTGCGTGAAGGGCCTGATGGTCTTGATGCTGGGGGGAGCGCCTCACCAGCGACAGGAAGGCGTAGCGCCAGGCGCTGTTCAAGTCCGATGCCTGCCAGTCAATCCATTGATCGACCCGAGCCCTGGCTCTCGCCTCGGCGGGATAGAGTGCATTGGCACCATGGCGCGTCGCCAGGTAGCGGATGATGGTGTTCGACTCCCACAGCGTAAAATCCTCATCCTGAATGACGGGCACCATGGCATTGGGGTTGAGCGCCAGAAACGCCGGGGTGTCCGTGGGTTTGAAGCCGGATCCCCACTCCTCCAGCTCGAACGGGAGGGTCAGCTCAGCACAGGTCCACAGTACCTTGCGCACATTGATTGACGACGCCTTGCCCAGTATTCGCAACATCTTTTTCGTCCTTGTCCGGGGTGATGGATGGCCTGTTTGTCGCAGACATGCCACTTCCCTGTTTGCGCTTCCATCAAGGCCCTGTACTGTCACTGACCGTGCGGGGCCCTGTTTGATTGACTGGCGAGTCAGCCGTGGGTGGTCCTGGGCTGGAAATAGGCGATAAATTTGCCGAGTTTCTCCCCGTCGTAACTCTTCCCCTTCTCCAGCAGCCCGGTGTTGAAGGACTCGAGCAGCCTGCCTTTGGCATCCAGCACGTAGAAGTGGGGGACCCCCAGATACTCGGGATAGTCTTTCAGGAAGGATTCATTCTTGTTCTGCTCGCTGACGTTCACCTTGACCACCACGAAGGTGCGGTTGAGCTGGCCGGCGAGATCGGGTTCCCGGTCCAGAAAGCGGTTCATCTCCTGGCACCAACTGCACCATTCGCCCCCCACCAGCAACAGGACTTTCTTGCCCTCGGCACTGGCCTTGGCGGTAGCGGCGGCGAGATCGCGGGCCGGATCCCGCGTCTCGTCATAACCCTGGCTGTAATCGGGCAGGCTCTGACTCCAGAGGTGGTCGCCCGCGCAGGCGGCGCCATTGAAAAGGAGGGTGCCCAGTATCAGGGGCAGTAACAGTCGTTTCATGGTCTCTTCCTTGTGTCGTTATCTTTGCTTCCAGGCGCAGACAATGTGACACGAGGCGTTTCCTGCGCCAAGCCGCAAACAGGGAAGGGGAAGGCAAAAAGCGGCAATGGAATGGCAGAAAACAACAAAGCCCCTCGAGAGGGGCTTTGTATTCAGGTCAGGGGCGATCAGTAACCCTGCTGGTGGACGTCCATCACGGCGCGACCGGAGGGATCGGCCATCTCCTTGAACTTGGCATCCCATTCGAGCGCGGTCGGGGTGGAGCAGGCGACCGACTTGCCGTAGGGCACGGTGCGGGCGGCGGACTCCAGCGGGAAGTGCTCGTCGAAGATGGCGCGGTAGTAGTACGCCTCCTTGGTGAGCGGGGTGTTGACGGGGAAGCGGAAGGCGGCCGCCTCGAACATCTGATCCGTCACCTCTTCCTCGACCATGGCTTTCAGGCTGTCAATCCAGGAGTAGCCTACGCCGTCGGAGAACTGCTCCTTCTGGCGCCACGCCACTTCGTGGGGGAGCAGATCCTCGAAGGCTTCCCGCAGGATGTGCTTCTCGATCTTGCCCTTGCCGCACATCTTGTCGGCGGGATTGAGGCGCATCGCCACGTCCATGAACTCCTTGTCGAGGAAGGGCACGCGGCCTTCCACGCCCCAGGCGGCCATGGACTTGTTGGCCCGCAGGCAGTCATAGAGGTGCAGGGAGGCGAGCTTGCGCACGTTCTCTTCGTGGAACTCGCGGGCGTTGGGGGCCTTGTGGAAGTAGAGGTAGCCGCCGAACAGCTCGTCGGAGCCTTCGCCGGAGAGCACCATCTTGATCCCCATCGCCTTGATGTAGCGGGCCATCAGATACATGGGCGTGGAGGCGCGGATGGTGGTGACGTCATAGGTCTCGAGGTGATAGATGACGTCCCGCAGGGCATCCAGCCCTTCCTGCACGGTGAAGTGGATCTGGTGGTGGATGGTGCCGAGGTGATCGGCCACCTTGCGGGCGGCAGCGAGATCCGGCGACCCTTCCAGGCCGACGGCGAAGGAGTGCAGCTGGGGCCACCAGGCTTCGCTCTTGCCATCGTCTTCCACCCGGCGGGCGGCATAGAGCTTGGTGATGGCGGAGATGACGGACGAATCCAGACCACCGGAGAGCAGCACGCCGTAGGGCACGTCGCACATCAGCTGGCGCTTGACCGCCGCTTCCAGGGCCGCTTTGAGCTCGGCCTTGTCGCTGACGTTGTGCTCGACCGGCGCGTACTCCATCCAGTCCCGTTTATACCACTGTTTAAGCTCGCCATCCTTGCTCCACAGGTAGTGTCCCGGCGGGAAGGTCTCGACGCTCTTGCAGACCGGCACCAGGGCCTTCATCTCGGAGGCGACATAGAAGTTGCCGTGTTCGTCGCGGCCGGTATAGAGGGGGATGATCCCCATGTGGTCGCGACCAATCAGGTAGGCATCCTGCTCGGCGTCATAGAGGATGAAGGCGAAGATGCCGTTCAGATCGTCCAGGAACGCCGGGCCCTTCTCCTTGTAGAGGGCCAGCAGCACTTCACAGTCGGAGTGGGTCTGGAACTGGAAGTCGACCTTGAGGTTCTTCTCCAGCTCCTTGTGGTTGTAGATCTCGCCGTTGACGGCCAATACGTGCGTGCGCTCGGGATTGTAGAGAGGCTGTGCGCCGTTGCCCGGATCGACGATGGCCAGGCGCTCGTGCACCAGGATGGCCTTGTCGGAGCTGTAGACGCCGGACCAGTCAGGCCCGCGGTGACGCAGTCGCTTGGACATCTCCAGGGCCGATTTGCGCAGGGCAGTGGCGTCGGTCTTGATGTCCAGAATGCCGAAAATAGAACACATTGGCGGTAATCCTCTTGATTTTTATATGAGCCCCCCACGTTTGGGCTCGAAATTCCATTTACATTCCTCGCCAATCACAATGCCTAGCGGAAAACCCTTTTGCAAGCGGGAAAACCGCAGAAAATCATGCCGTAAGCGTCAAGTTGCGCAGGGGATGGCGGCCGTCCGGCCGCCTGAAGAGAGAGGGTCAGGGTTGACGTGCGCGTCAACTCGCGTCGGGTTCGAAGATCACATAGAGCTTGCGACAAGGGGTGAGGGTCTCCCACTGCCCGACAAAACCGGCGGGAATGACGAACTGAACCCCCGGTTTGAGGTGCAGCCGGCCGCCCTGCTCGTCGTGGATCACCGCCTCCCCTTCCAGCATCTGGCAGTATTCGTGTTCGGTATAGTGAACGGCCCAGCAGCCCGGCTCGCAAGCCCAGAAGCCCACGTGAAACTGCTGGCTCGGGTCGGAGTAGTGGTTCCATGCCGTCTGGCTCGGCGTCCCGGCCCTGATGCGCTCGGGGGCCGGCATCAGCGGGGTGGGGGAGACAGTGTGTTTGTCCAGCAGGATCCAGTCGTTCAGGCTCTTCATGGTGCGTCCTTGAGTGGCGAAGGAGCATCCTGCTCCCGTTTAGTTTGTTTAACGATTTTGCGCTTACGTTAAACGAAACGGGCCCCCTTTGCCAAGGGGGCCCGTGCAGGCTGAAGGCTACCGGAAGGGCGGCACCCGGGATCAGACGATGTCGATGTCCACCACGGAGTCAAAGATGTGGTTCGGTCGAAACGGCATGCGGTCGATGTCCGCCACCTTGCTCACCCCGGAGAGCACCAGCACCGTCTCGAGACCGGCCTGGAAGCCTGCCAGGATGTCGGTGCGCAGGTTGTCGCCGATGATGATGGTGTCGTCGGAGTGGGCCTCCATCCGGTTGAGGGCCGCGCGAATGATCCAGGCGCTCGGCTTGCCGACATAGAAGGGCTTCTTGCCGGTCATCCGCTCGATGGGGGCGCACAGGGCGCCGCAGGCCGGGTACATCAGGGGGCCGTGGGTGTCGGGGTTGGTGGCGATGAAGCGGGCCCCCTGATCCACGAACTTGGCGCCCTGCTGCATCATGGTCCAGTTGTAGTTGCGGGTCTCCCCCACCACCACGAAGTCCGGGTCGATATCGGTGATGGTGAAGCCGGCCTTGTAGAGCTCGTGGGTCAGGGCCCCTTCGCCAATCACATAGGCCTTCTTACCATCCTGGCGCTTGAGAAAGTCGGCGGTGCCCATGGCGGAGGTGTAGAAGCACTCCTCGGGCACCTCTATTCCGGCGGAGCGGAAGCGGTTTTGCAGATCTTTCTGGGTCTGGGCCGGGTAGTTGGTGAGGAACAGGAGCTTGCTGCCCTGCTCCAGCAGGCGGTGGACGAAGCGGTCGGCGCCGGGAATGAGATCGTTGTTGTGCAGGATGACGCCGTCAATGTCACAGATGACGTTTTTCTTCATGAAATCTCCTTGTAGGGCGCAAGAGCGGGGACAGGGCATCCCTCTGTTTGTCTCTTCAATCGGTTATGGTTTTTGTGCCGCCATTATAAGGCCCTTTGATGACAAGTCTCCCTCGGTGGGCCAGATGGGTGCACAATGAAGGCGAAGGGAGGGCGCCGCCCCGGTGGTGCCCGCACGGAGTCTGACGATGGAGCCGTCATCATGGAGCACTTTATTGCCGACTTGCCCAAGCTGGAACTGCACCTGCATATCGAGGGGACCCTCGAACCCGAGCTGATGTTCGCCCTCGGTCAGCGCAACGGGGTGGCGCTGCCCTGGCCCGATGTCGACAGCCTGCGCGCCGCCTATGAGTTCGACGGCCTGCAATCCTTCCTCGATCTCTACTACCTCGGCGCCAGCGTGCTCATCCACGAACAGGATTTCTTCGACCTCACCTGGGCCTATCTCGAGCGCTGCGTTGCCGATCACGTGGTGCACGTGGAGATCTTCTTCGACCCCCAGACCCACACCGCCCGCGGCGTGCCCTTTGCCACCGTGTTGGGGGGCATCGAGCGGGCGTTGCAGGCTGGGGAAGCAGCCTTTGGCATCAGCTGGCGGCTCATCATGAGCTTCCTGCGCCACCTGAGTGAAGAGGCGGCATTCGCCACCCTGGCAGAGGCCACGCCGCACCTGGCGCGCCTGCACGGGGTCGGCCTCGATTCGGGGGAGCAGGGCAACCCGCCCAGCAAGTTCGCCCGGGTCTTCGCTCGCTGCCGCGAGCTGGGGCTGCCGGTGGTGGCCCACGCGGGGGAGGAGGGGCCGGCTGACTACATCTGGCAGGCGATCCGGGAGCTCGGAGTGCAACGCATCGATCACGGGGTGCGCTGCGTCGAGGATCCCGCGCTGCTGAGCTATCTTGCCGACACCCGGCTGCCCCTCACCGTCTGCCCCCTCTCCAACGTGCGGCTCAGGGTGTTTGACCAGATGGCCCAGCACAATGTGCTGAGGCTGCTGGAGCAGGGGCTCTGCGTCACCGTGAACTCCGACGATCCCGCCTATTTCGGGGGATACCTGGGGGCCAACTTCCAGGCCCTGGCCGACGGGCTTGGCGCCAGCCAGGAGCAGCTGTGCCGCCTCAGTCTCAATGCCGTGGAGGCGAGCTGGCTGAGCCTCGCGGACAAGGTGCGTCTGACCCGGGACATTCGCCTCCATGCCGCCCTGCACGGGGTGAGCCTGCACTGAGCAGGCCGCCTTGCACACCTTGAATGGAGGAGGCCCGCCATGGCGGGCCTCTTTGTGCCATCGTTGGGCGGGTATCAATCCACTCTCACCAGATACTTTTCCCCTTGTCCCTCCTGCTTGACGCGAGTGAGAAGGGAGGGCAGGGCGTCGAAGTCGCCCACCACCAGCGGCGGCAGGGTCAGCTCGCCGCTCGCCATCTGCGCCATCATGGCGACACCGGCCGCCACCAGACGGCTCCACTGTTTGTCCGAGCCAAAGGCGTGCTGGGCGCCGAGGGCAATCTCGTGCAATGAGTGGCAATGGCTAAAGGCGGGCAGCGGGTTGCGCGCGATGCGCCCGAGCACAGTCACCATGTGGCCGTAATAGCCAAGGGCAGGCAGCAAGGCTTCTGCCTGCTGGCTGGAGACCAGATCGATGATCCCCTCGAAGGGTTCACCGCCGTTGGCGGCCTGCAACTGGGCCAGCCAGTCGGGATCCCGATAGTCCGCCACCCCCTGCACGCCTAGCTGTTTGAGCCACTGGTGATGGCGCGGGCTGGCGCTGGCAAAGACGCGGGCCCCCTTCTGGAGGGCAAGTTGCACCGCGAAGCGGCCGACACTGCTGCCAGCCCCAGTGATGAGCAGGGCCTCCCCGTGCAGGTGAGGCAGCTTGGCCAGTGCCTGCCAGGCGGTGAGGCCGGGGCAGGGGAGCGCGGCGGCCGCCTCGTCGCTCAGGGCATCGGGCACCGGCATCAGGGCGCGAGCCGGCACCAGGGTGTGGCGGGCAAAGCTGCCGCCGTGGCGCAGGTCGGTGTGATAGGCGACCCGGGTGCCGGGGCGCAGGTGGGTGACATTGGCCCCCAGTGCCACCAGGGTGCCCATGCCATCGACGCCAGGCACATGGCCTGGCTGCCAGTGGGGATGACCCTGTTCGATGAGTTTCCAGTCCACCGGATTGAAGGCGATGATCCGGTTGGCTATGAGGACCTCGTCGGGCCCGGGGGTGGGGAGCGCTTGCCGGGTGAGGGTGAGCTGGTCCGGTTCGCCGGGGGCGTGCCAGCACCAGGCCTGGGTATGGGTCATGGTGACTCCTTGGATGAGAGGGGTGGGTGCCTTGATTGACTCACATGGCGTAACAATGCCTTGAACTGCTGTTGCACTGGCAAGACAACAAGGCGAGCCCCCTGTTGGAGGGCCCGCCCGGGAAGAGGTTCGGCGCCAGCCGCCTTATGCCCGCTCTGCCCCATAGACGGGGTAGTCCGTCAGCCCTTTCTCGCCGCCGCCAAACAGGGTGGCGGGATCATGGGGGGCGAACGGATGGCCGTGGCGCAGGCGGTTCGGCAAGTCGGGGTTGGCCACGAAGGGGCGACCGAAGCCAATCATGTCGGCCCAGCCCGCCTCGATGGCGGCGCGGGCGCGCTCCCCATCGTATTTGCCGGCGTAGATGAGGGTGTTGGGGAAGGCGTCGCGCAGCCCCTGCTTGAAGCTCTCCGCCATCAGGGGGGCGTCGTCCCAGTCCGCTTCGGCGACGTGCAGATAGACCACGCCGAGCTGGCCCAGCAAGCGCGCGGCGGCCAGATAGGTCTCCTGGGGGTTGGCATCCACGGTGCCGTTGAGGGTGGTGAGTGGCGCAAGGCGTACCCCGACCCGGTCGGGACCGATCTCGTCACAGACCGCCTCGGTCACCTCTTTCAGGAAGCGCAGCCGGTTTTCGAGCGAACCGCCATAGCCGTCGGTGCGGGTATTGGACTCGGAGTCGAGGAACTGGTTGATGAGGTAGCCGTTGGCGGCGTGCAACTCGATGCCGTCAAAGCCCGCCTCCATGGCGTTGCGGGCAGCCTGGCGAAACTGCCCCACCACGGCGTCGATGTCGGCCTGGGTCATGGCGCGCGGGGTGACGGTCTCCACAAACCCCGGGGCATCGCTGCCGTTGTCGACGAATACCTTCACTCCCTTGGCCTGGATGGCGGAGGAGGAGAGGGGCTGGGCGCCGCCGATGTTGTCAGGATGGGTGACCCGGCCCACGTGCCAGAGCTGGGCGAACATGATGCCCCCCTCGGCGTGGACGGCATTGGTTACCTGCTTCCAGCCTGCCACCTGCTCGGCGCTGTGGATGCCCGGCGTCCAGGCGTAGCCCTTGCCCAGGGGATCTATCTGGGTGCCTTCGCTGATGATGAGGCCGGCCCCGGCACGCTGGGCGTAGTAGGTCGCCATCATGGCGTTGGCCACGTCCCCGGGCTGGCTGGCGCGGGAGCGGGTCATGGGGGGCATGACGATGCGGTTGGCAAGGTGCAGCTGGCCGAGGCGAAGGGGGCAGAACAGGGGATCGTGGTGCATGATGGATTCCTCAATCTTTGGGAGTGAGGTGACTCTAGAGGGGATTGTTATTGTGAAAAAGAGGGGGTATTGCAGAAGAGAATTGCCGTTATCGCAGCAATGGCCCGGGAGGGGCCTGGTTCGCGCCAGAAAAAAGAGGGCCAAGGGCCCTCTCTTGCTGTGATTGCCGCCGATGATCAAGGGGAGAGTGGGGTAACCCGTACTCGCTCGATGCGCCGCTCGCTCACGGCCATGACCTCGAAGCGGAACTGGCCGAGGTGCAACTGCTGACCGACGTCTGGCAGGCTGCCGAAGTGGGAGAGCAACATGCCCGCCAGGGTCACGTACTCGTCGCTCTCGCTCACCAGACCGTCGCAGTTCAGGGCCTGCTCCACCTGATGGATGTTGGTGGTGCCGTGGATGAGCCAGTGCTCGCCCTCGCGCACCACATCGGGGGTCTCGTCCTCGTCCGGCAGTTCGCCGACGATGGCCTCCAGCAGATCGTGGTTGGTGACCAGTCCCTGGATGACGCCAAACTCGTCCGCCACTAGGATGAGGCTGCCCCTGGCCTGGCGCAGCTCCGCCAGCAGCCGGATCACGTTGATGGTCTGGGGCACGATGACGGGCTCGTTCTGTCTGGCAAGTGCTGCCAGGGACTGCCCCTCGTTGAGGGCAAACAGCAGATCCCGTGCCTTGACCACCCCGATGATCTCGTCCAGCTTCCCGTCACAGACCGGGAACAGGCTGTGGGGGGCCCGTTGCAGCAGGGCGCGGATCTCGTCCTCGCTGTCGCTCACGTCGATCCACTCCATCTCGGAGCGCGGGGTCATGATGGTGCGAATGGAACGCTCGGCCAGCGACAGCACGCCGCTCACCATGTAACGCTCCTCTTCACCGAAACCGGGGGGCAGGGGCTGAGCCTGCACCTCTTCTTCGTCCTCCTGCGGGTGGGCTGAGCGCTTGTTCCCCCCCATCAGCTTGAAGATGGCGGCGGTGGTGCGCTCGCGCAGGGGCTGGCGAGCCTCATGGAGCAGGGCACTGCGCTGGGCGAGCTGGTTGAAGAACTCGATGAGCACCGAGAAGCCGATGGCCGCGTAGAGGTAGCCCTTCGGAATGTGGAAGCCGAAGCCCTCCGCCACCAGGCTGAAGCCGATCATCAAGAGGAAGCTCAGGCAGAGCACCACCACAGTGGGGTGGGCGTTGACGAAGCGGGTCAGGGGCTTGGAGGCGAGCACCATCACTACCATGGCGATGGTCACGGCCGCCATCATGACGCCGAGGTGATCCACCATGCCGACGGCGGTGATGATGGAGTCCAGGGAGAAGACCGCATCCAGCACCAGGATCTGGGCGATCACCACCCCGAACCCGGCATAGACGCCGGTGCCGCCTTGCTCCTCGGGCTTGGCCTCGAGTCGCTCATGCAGCTCGGAGGTGGCCTTGAACAGCAGGAAGAGGCCGCCTCCCATCAGGATGAGATCCCGACCGGAGAAGGGGTGATCCCAGATGTGCAGCAGAGGAGCCGTGAGGGTGACCAGCCATGACATGATGGTGAGCAGTCCCAGGCGCATCAGCAGGGCCAGGGAGAGACCGATGATGCGCGCCTTGTCCCGCTGGGCGGGGGGCAGTTTTTTCACCAGGATGGCGATGAAGACCAGGTTGTCTATCCCGAGAACGATTTCCAGGATGATCAGGGTAAGCAGACCGACCCAGATTGACGGGTCCAGCAAGAATTCCATGTGATTGACCTCAATGAAGACAGATGCAGTGAATCGTGGTCACGGCGTGGCCGTGGTGACGGAGACGATCGCTTCAGAGGCGTTGGTTGAGCAGGTACAGATAGGCTTTGATGGGAAAAGACGAAGGGCTACTTCGGGGATTGTCCATGATGGGCAATAAAACCTCGGGTCAAAAGTGAGCCCTGATGATAACGACTCGCCGCCATTTGGCAAGGGGGCTGTCAGGGGGGACGCGACGAAGGGATTGCCGACGGGGGAGGCAAGGGAAAGGGGCATTGATGCGCAGCCAAGTTTGACTGGAGATAAAAGAGCGACACATTGACACGATCACAAATATAGGTGCTGAACAAGGAAAATAAACGATCTGATACCAACAACCGGATTCATCAGGCTCATATATATCCATTATTTTTGTAATAATTTGTTTCAGGGGGAAATATTGCGGCTGTGTCATGGGAGAAAGAAGGAATAGAGGGGGTTATGGTGTTTGATATGGAGTTATTATTCTAAATTTAACTTGTTCGCCACCAACTAATTCACATTAATCATATATTCAGCGTATAAAAAGCAAGGAGGCCCAGGCCAGGGCAAGATCGCGAACGTTTTTTAAGCAGGGCATGAGGATTTGACCGACCGAACAGGGTGTGATCTTATACTCTCTTTTACGGGAGTTTCGTCATGAACCATCAAGCGGCATTTACCCAATTCTTCTCCGAACTTGAAGACCC
>NZ_JALIHH010000310.1:0-16466 GCF_022869435.1 Aeromonas sp. LsrichE-8G | reverse complement strand
GTGGCAGGAAATAACAGAGAAGTTGGAGTGGGCAATGGTGTATTTATCCAAAAACGGCAAAAAGAGTAGGCAGAGAAAATCCAAGCAAAACAACACGTTAGACGGTATTATTAATTCGCTTGCCGCTTAAGGTTCTGTACATGAGGGCGCCATAGGGGTAGAGGTTGTCCATCAGCCACACCCTGATGGGGGGCGCTTGCCGCATCCAGGCCCGCTCGGCGGCATCATAGAGATCGGCGCTTCGCTCGCTCATGTCGCGGATGGGCCCGTTCCACTGGGTGAAGAGGGTGTTGCGCGCCCGGTCGTCGATGGCCGCCAGCCCCCGGTTGACCAGGCTGAGCAGGGCGGGCTCGGTGGCCGGGACGGCAAAGCGGAACTCGGCAGGCGCCAGCTCGGGCGGGGCCTCGCCCCGCTGGCGAAGGTTGTCGAAGCGCTCGCTGTTGAGGTAGTGGGTGGCGTGGGCATCCCCCAGCAGGATGTCGTCGCGGCCGAAGAAGACCGCATCGAACGCCTCCATGTTGGAGGGATAGGTCACCAGGGTGAGGGTGGGGTAGTAGCGGCCAAAGCGCGCCCTGTCTATCTGATCCCGGACGGCGGCCACCCGCTGTCCCGGTGTGAGCAGTGCCCCCCGATAACGTCTGGGCACGGAGAAGACGAGGGGGCTGCTGAAATAGGGGTTGCTCAGGCGGATCGCCCGGGTGTCACTGTCCGCCAGGGTGAGATTGCCGAGGCTGGCGAGGTGTATCTCCCCCCGTGCCAGGGCCCGGAGCAGGTGCGCCTTGTCGGGGAAGGCGCTCAGGGCAACGGGTTTGTCCAGCATCCTGGCCAGCAGGTCGATGTAGTCGGCACTGAGCCCCTCGACGCGCTGGCGAGCGATCATGGTGAAGGGGCGGTAGTCCTCTTGCAGGATGCCGACCCGCAGTTGGGACTGCTGGCGCAGCCATCCGAGCTCCGCCTCCGACCAGCGGGGAGGCAGCGGGGCGGGATCGTAGCGGCTGTGCAGGGTCAGGGCCTGCACAGGTTGAAGGCAGAGCAGACAGAGCAGGATCAGTGTTCGATATAGGTTCATCTAGCCACCCGACGCGACAGCCATCCCTGCCAAGCCTCATCCAATGGCGCAATGCTGTTCAGATAAGCACTTTTTTGACTGATTATTCATAAATTGGATTTGAGTTGAGGGGGCAAGGCTGTGTCCAGTCGATCTTCCTCCAGCCTTTATCCAGCGGGGCTTGCAATAGAAAGAGGGAGGCATCATGCCTCCCTCGATTTTTTGTCCTGATACTACGTGGACTGGAACTCAAATTCTCTTAAGTGAACAGCATTGCATCCAATGGCGGCCATTCTACCGGAAAATGGCTATAACGAGTCCGCTATTTCTCCACGCGCGTCGGCGAGAGCACGGCAAGCAGGGCGGCCTGGCCGCCCCGCCCTCAACCGAACTGGTAGGCCCCCATGTAGAGGCTGCCGTAATCCCAGCTGTCGTGCAGCTTTCGGGGTCTGTCGGCCCCCGCCGCGCCGAGCGCCACAAACAGGGGGCGCAGGTGATCGTCGTGGGGATGGGATTCCACCGCGCCCGGCGCCCGGGCCCGGTAATCTTCCAGCGCTCCCCTGTCTCCCTCTGCCATGGTCTGCTCCAGCCAGCGGGCAAACTGGCTCGCCCACTGGGGAACCGGCGAGCCGTCCGGCCCGAGGGCACGCAGGTTGTGGGTGATGGCGCCGGAGGCGAGGATGCCGATCCCTTGCTCGCGCAGCCCCTGCAATGCCTCCCCCAGTTGCCACAGCTGGGCCGGGGTGAAGCTGGCCGGGATGGCGATCTGCACCAGGGGGAGTTCACTGTCCGGATCCATCAGGGAGAGGGGGGACCAGACTCCGTGATCCAGCTCGCGGCGCACTGGGGTGGCGGGCAGACCGGCCAGCAGCAGCTGATCGCTCACCGCTTCCTGCAACCATTGCGGGCTCGTCGCGGGCCAGCGGATCTGGTAGAGGGGCTCGGGGAAGCCGTAGAAGTCGTACATCAGGGCCGGGTTGGGCTCGACGTTGATCTGCAGCTCGCTTCGGCTGAACCAGTGGGCCGAGATCACCACCAGCCCTCTGGCACCCTTGAGGCGCAGTTGCTTCAGGAACCGGGTCGCGGGCTGATCGCGCAGGACCAGATCCGGGGCGCCGTGGGAGATGAACCAGACAGGGGCGATAGACATGACAGACTCCATATGTGTTGTGCCGATGCGCGCGGCGCACCGACAACCCGAGGCCAGGGCGACATGCCGCTGACGATGTGGTCATTATCTGCCCCTATTGATGGGTTAACAATCAGGCTTTAAGGATAAGCACTCTTCACTTTTGGTTGATAGTCTGGCATCAGGGCGAGGGAGACCGGGGCAGAAACGACAACGCCGGCGCAGTGCGCCGGCGTTGTGATCAGGGTCCGTCGGACGTGGCCTCTGACGGGATGCCCCGCAGCGCCGCCTCCAAGATCAACGCGGGCCCAGGGCGGGTTTATTGAATGCCCAGCAGCTCCACGTCGAAGATGAGGACTGAGCCCGGCGGGATCTTGCCGGCGGCTCTGTCGCCATAGGCCAGGTTGGCGGGGATGTAGAAGCGGGTCTTCTCCCCTTCCACCATCAGTTGCACCCCTTCGGTCCAACCCTTGATCACCTGGTTGAGGCCGAACTCGATGGGTTCGCCACGGGCGACGGAGCTGTCGAACACGGTGCCGTCCAGCAGCTTGCCCTCGTAGTGCACCTTCACCTTGCTGGTGGCGGTGGGGTGAACGGTACCGGTGCCCGGGGTCAGCACTTCGTACTGCAGGCCGGAGGCGGTGGTGGTCACCAGGGGTTTTTCCTGGTTGCTGGCGAGGAACTCGGCCCCCTTGCGCACGTTCTCTTCGGCCAGCTTCCGGTTGTTGCTGCTGGAGTAGAAGTAGTAGGCGGCGCCGGCGATAAGAAGGGCTATCAGAATGAATTTCATCGGGTTTTCCTGTTCCTTGAAATCAGAGTGCGAGTGAGGGGGCATCTTATCCCAGCCAGGGGGAGAGGGCGAGGGGAGGCGCCCCGGGATGTGACCTGGCGGGTAAGGGGGCGGGGGCAGCTGAGTGCCCCCGCCGCGGGGTTACTTGACGGCCACCATCATCAGGGCGGGCAGGGCGAAGAAGAGCCCGGCCACGTAACCCAGCGCCAGCAGCTTGTTCTCGCTGCCGACCCGGGCCAGGGCTTCGGCGGCCTTGATGGGCAATTCCCGCAGGAAGGGCACCCCGTAGATGAGCACCACGGCGAAGAGGTTGAACAGCACGTGGACCAGGGCGATGGTCAGGGCGAGCTGGGCACCGGCACCGCTGATGGCGGTGGCGGCCAGCAGGGCGGTGATGGTGGTGCCGATGTTGGCCCCCAGGGTGAAGGGGTAGAGCTGACGGGTGTTGAACACGCCGCCTCCCGCCAGGGGGATCATCAGGCTGGTGGTGGTGGAGGAGGACTGCACCATCACGGTGACCAGGGTGCCGGAGGCGATGCCGGTGAGCGGGCCACGGCCCAGGGCCTTGTGCAGCAGCTCCTTGGCACGGCCCACCATGACCTGTTGCAGCACCTTGCCAAGGGCGGTGACGCAGAACAGGATGAGCAGAATCCCGATGAGAATGGTGGCGATGGCGCCCCCCTTGCCCGGCAGGAAGGCGACGGCACCGTCGATGAGATCCAGGGACGGGGAGATGAGGGGCTTCATGAAATCCATCCCCTTCATCGACATGTCGGCGGAGCCCAGCAGCAGGCTGGCAATCCCTTCCGCACTCTTTTGCAGCAGACCGAACATCAGCTCCAGGGGCAGGAAGATGAAGACCGCCAGCAGGTTGAAAAAGTCGTGCACGGTGGCGGCGGCGAAGGCGCGGCGAAACTCGCCTCTGTCCCGGATGTGCCCCAGGGAGACGATGGTGTTGGTGATGGTGGTGCCGAGGTTAGCCCCCATCACCATGGGGATGGCCATGGCCATGGGCAGGCCCCCTGCCACCAGGCCGACGATCACCGAGGTGACGGTGCTGGAGGATTGCACCAGGGCGGTGGCCAGGATGCCGAGCAGCAGGGCGACGAAGGGGTTGTTGGCAAAGGCGAAGATCTGGGCCGCGCCCTCGGCGCCGCCGGAGAAGCCCTTGAAGCCGTGGGAGACGGCGCCAACGGCGACCAGGATCAGGTAGATCAGCGTGATCACCGCGAGCCAGTTGAACAGGGGGCCGGGACGACGGATCTGCTGGGGTGCGGAAGATGCGGTGCTGTGCATATGGCCTCTTGGGGTCGTTCTGCGTTGAAAATGGACGGGCGCATTACAACAAGGCTCCATGACAGAAATATGACAACGTGACACTTTTATGATGCTTTGGTGACAGGGCGGCAGGGGGCGTCGCAGACAAAAGGTGTCGGAGCAAACGCCGATATGACGCCATCCGGCTCATCACCGGCCCCCGCCCTTGCACTGGGATCCCAGGGTTATATGCTGCCGGACTTTCCTGTCTTGAAACTGAGGAAGTGATGATGCGTGCATGGGTTTTGTGCCTCTCCCTGGGTCTGCTGTCTGCCGGTGCGCAGGCCAGCGTGTTCAAGTCCGAGTGCAACCTCGACAAGGCGGTCAGGAACGAGGCGATGAACGCCACCCTGGGGGTCAAGGGCAACTGCGATGCCGACAAGCTGGTGCGCAAGCAGAAGGAGAAGGCCAATGCCGAGGTGAAGAAACACACCACGGACGTGCTGGACAAGAAGACGGCGGGACTGAAAGAGACCAGGCAGCACACCAATGCGGCCCTGAACAAGCAGAGTGCCGGTGTGAAGCAGGCGCAGGACAAGGTCAACCAGACCCGCAAGGATGTCAACGCCGTGACCAGGGATCCGGTCAAGGCGGCCGCCACGGCCGTGCTCAATCAGGGGTGAGGGTCCGCGCACCGGACGTCTGAATGCAAGAAGGGGAGCCATGGGCTCCCCTTCTGTTTGGGCGTGTGTGCCGCCTTACTGGCCGTCGGCCGCTTCCTCGTACTGACGGAAGGGGATGCGGAACACGGCGAGGCGCAGGAAGAGGTAGGTGACCCCGATCCCCGCCCAGATGAGGCCAAGCTCCAGGGAGCTCTGCTCCAGGTTGATCCAGAGGGCGCCGATGGTGGCGGCCCCCAGCAGCGGCAGCACCAGGAACAGCAGGTGCTCCTTGAGGCTCTTGTTGCGCTTCTCGCGGACCCAGAACTGGCCGATCACCGAGAGGTTGACGAAGGTAAAGGCCACCAGGGCGCCGAAGTTCACCAGGGCCAGGGCCATGTCCAGATCGAAGGAGACCGCGGAGAGGGCCAGGGCCCCCACCAGCAGCACGTTGATGGCCGGGGTGCGCCAGGTGGGGTGGATATAGCCGAACACCCGCTCCGGGATCATGCGATCGCGACCCATCACGTAGAGGATGCGCGACACGCCGGCGTGGGCCGCCATGCCGGAGGCGAGCACGGCCGCGGTGGTGCACACCAGCACCACGCTCTGGAACAGGGTGCCACCCACGTAGAGGGCGATCTCCGGCAGCACGGCGTCCGGCTCCTTGAAGCGGGCCAGATCCGGGAAGAAGAGCTGCAGGCTGTAGGAGACGGTGACGAAGATGATGCCGCCGATGAGGGCCGTCAGCACGATGGCGCGGGGGATCACCTTGCCGGCATTCGGGGTCTCTTCGGAGAGGGAGCTCAGGCCGTCGAAGCCCAGGAACGAGAAGCAGAGGATGGTGGCGCCGGTAAACAGCGGCAGCATGCTGGCAGACTCCACATGGAACGGACGGCTGCTCATCAGGGTGCCGGCCCCTTCACCGTGACTCAGGCCCCAGGCGATGAGGCCGAGGAAGGTGACGATGATGGCGATCTGGATGAAGACGATGAAGCCGTTGAGGTTCGCCACCAGCTTGATGCCGCGCAGGTTCAGGAAGGTCATCACGGTCACCAGACCGAAGATGAAGATCCAAGGCTCCACGGTGGGGAACATGGCGGTCAGGTAGATCTTGGCCAGCAGGATGTTGATCATCGGCATGAACATGTAGTCCAGCAGGGAAGACCAGCCCACCATGAAGCCCACGTAGGGGTGGAACACCTTCTGGGCATAGGTGTAGGCGGAGCCTGCGGACGGGAAGCGGCGCACCAGGTGGCCGTAGCTGAACGCGGTCAGCAGGATGCCGCCGAGCGCCAGCAGGTAGGCGGTGGCCACGCGACCATCCGTGATGTCACCGACGATGGCGAAGGTATCGAATACCGCCATGGGCGTGAGGTAAGCCAGACCCATCACCACGACCTGGAACAGGGTGAGGGTCTTGAGCAGCTTGGCACCGGCCATCACGCTTTCTCCTCTGCACAGGCCCCGTGGGCGAGATGGGACGGGATCAGGGACGCGGAAACGCGTCGCTGGACACAGGGGGCGCCCATCTGTGGCACAGATGCGTGGCGCACGCCGGCGGGGACCGGCAGGAAAGCAGTGAAATGCCCCATGTTTTTCCTCACAACGTCGGGAGATTGCTTGGCAATCTGGGTATCAATTCCGGCACATGGCCGGCCTCTTGGTGAATGGTGGTGTGCCCCAGAAAAGCAAAGAACCGATGTTGTTGAAACATCGGCTCTCAAGGGGCGCCGTATTGTGCCCTCAGGGGAGGGAGGAGACAAGCGAAAAAGGCCGTCAGCGGGGAATTTGTTCCCCCGGTGAGCGATCACTTCGCCACCGCTGCCGGAAAGTCGATGACAACCTTGTCATCAGGCGGGACCCTGCTTTGCCGCCATGTGAAACCGGCGCCCTGAGGGCGCCGGTTTCGCTCAGGAGGCGTCCTGCTCGGGGCGGCCGAGGCGGACCCGGAACACGGTGAGGCGCAGCAGCAGGTAGATGGCACCGAGGGCGGCCCAGATCAGCCCCAGCTCGAAGGAGGCGGGCTCCAGGTTGAGCCAGAGCACCCCGATGCAGGCGGCGCCGCACAGGGGCAGGGCGAGGAACAGCAGGTGATCCTTCAGGGTCTTGTTGTGACCCAGCCTGAGATAGAAGTGGGCAATCACCGCCAGGTTGACGAAGGTGAAGGCCACCAGGGCGCCGAAGTTGATCAGCGCCAGCGCCATCTCCAGATCGAAGGCCACCGCCGAGAGGGCCAGCATGCCCACCAGCAGCACGTTGAGAGCCGGGGTCTGCCAGGTGGGGTGGATGTAGCCGAAGACGCGGCTCGGCAGGGCGCGATCCCGGCCCATCACGTAGAGCAGGCGCGATACCCCGGCGTGGGAGGCGAGCCCCGAGGCGAGCACCGCCACCGTGGTGCAGACCAGCACCACCGCCTGGAACAGCTTGCCGCCCACATAGAGGGCGATCTCCGGCAGCACCGCATCCGGCTGCTGGAAGCGGGAGATGTCCGGGAAGAAGAGCTGCAGGAAGTAGGAGACCGAGATGAAGAGCACGCCGCCGATGAGGGCGGTGAGCACGATGGCCCGGGGGATCACCCGATCCGCGTTCGGGGTCTCCTCCGACAGGGTGGTGATGGCGTCAAACCCGAGGAACGACAGGCAGAGGATGGAGGCGCCGGTCAGCAGGGGATGGATGTGCATCTGCTCGGAGAAGAAGGGGCGGCTGCTCGCCACCGTGCCGAGGCCCTCGCCGTGGCTCACGCCCCAGGCGATGAGGCCGATGAAGACGGCGATGATGCTGAACTGCATGATGACGATCAGGCTGTTGAAGTTCGCCACCAGCTTGATGCCCCGCAGGTTCAGGAAGGTCATGACGGCGGCCAGGGCCAGGATGTAGGTCCAGGGGGCCACGCCGGGGAAGAGGGCCTCCATGTAGATCTTGGCCAGCAGCATGTTGATCATGGGCATGAACATGTAGTCGAGCAGGGAGACCCAGCCCACCATGAAACCCACATAGGGGTGGAACACCTTCTGGGCATAGGTGTAGGCGGAGCCTGCCGAGGGGAACTTGCGCACCAGGTGGCCGTAGCTCATGGCGGTGAACAGCATGCCGATGAGGGCGAGCAGGTAGGCGGTCGGCACATGGCCTTCGGTGATTTCGGTGACGATGCCGAAGGTGTCGAACACCGCCATGGGGGTGAGATAGGCCAGCCCCATGATGACCACGTGCCAGAGTTTCAGGCTTTTTTTCAGACCGGCGGGGTGCGGGTGCATCAGGCGATCCCCCGCAGGCAGGTTGACGGGATCAGGCTGACGGTGAGGTCATCCTGCACGGTGGGGGCGCCAGTCCGGGATGCGGACGGATGGCGCAGACCGGCGCGGGCCGGCAGGAAAGCGATGATATGCCCCATGGAGTTCCTCACTAAGAAGCGGGTGTCGTGAGATGGCGTGCCACCTCGTTATCATTTCCGGTCTGTTCCGGCCTCGTTATGGATTTGTTTGGCGCAAAAAAAGAACCGGGCTCCGATGAGCGGACGGTCCTTGAATACGGCGGCGCATTGTGCATTCGTGATGCCCCCTTGACAAGCATATCAAGGGAGCAAAAACGCATTTTTTTGCACGTGGGCGAACGCGGTCCTCCGGATCAGGCCAGGGAGGCGGACAGGGCCTGCTCCAGCAGGTCGAGCCCCTCGTCGACGATGGCCGCCGGGGCGGTCAGAGGGGCGAGGAAACGGATCACGTTGCCACGCACGCCGCAGGCCAGCAGCACCAGCCCCCGCTTGCCCGCCTCGGCCACCAGCCGCTTGGTGAGATCCGGGTCCGGTCTGGCGGCATCTCCCTCCTTCACCAGCTCCATGGCCACCATGGCGCCGGGGCCGCGGATGTTGCCGATGCAGTCAAACCGTGTCGCCAGCTGGTGCAGGCGAGCCTTGATCTGCTCCCCCTGGGCCAGGGCCTTCTGGTTCAGGCGCTCCTCCTCGATCACCTCCAGCACCGCCAGGGCGGCGGCGCAGGCGATGGGGGAGCCCGCATAGGTGCCCCCAAGGCCACCGGGCTTGGCGGCATTCATCACCTCGCTCTTGCCCACCACGGCAGAGAGCGGGAAGCCGCCGGCCAGGCTCTTGGCGAGCGTCATGATGTCGGGTTCGACACCGCTGTATTCGGTGGCGAAGGTTTTGCCGGTGCGACAGAAACCGGTCTGGATCTCGTCGCAGATAAGTAGGATGCCGTGCTGGTCGCACACCTGGCGCAGGCGCTGCATGAAGCTGGCGGAGGCGGGGTAGAAGCCCCCTTCCCCCTGCACCGGCTCGATGATGATGGCGGCCACCCGGGTGGGTTCGATGTCGGCACTGAAGCAGAGATCCAGCGCGGCCAGGGCATCGTCTTCACTCACTCCCAGGTAGTCGGCGGGGAAGGGGAGGTGATAGACCTCCCCCGGGAAGGGGCCGAAGCCGGTCTTGTAGGGCACCACCTTGCCGGTGAGGGCCATGCCCATCATGGTGCGGCCGTGGAAGCCCCCCTTGAAGGCGATGGTGCCGCTGCGACCGGTGTGGGCGCGGGCGATCTTGATGGCGTTCTCTACCGCCTCGGCGCCGGTGGAGAGGAAGAGGGTGCGCTTGGGGGTGGGGCCGGGCACCAGGGCATTCAATTTTTCCGCCAGCTCGATATAGCCGGAGTAGGGGGTGACCTGGAAGCAGGTGTGGCTGAATTTCTCGAGCTGCTCGCGCACCGCCGCCACCACCTTGGGGTGGTTGTGGCCGGTGTTGAGCACGGCGATGCCGGAGGCAAAGTCGATGTAGCGGTTGCCCTCCACGTCCCACAGCTCGGCGTTGTGCGCCCGGTCGATGAAGACCGGCAGCAGGGTGCCGACCCCCTGGACCACGGCCGCTTCGCGGCGGGCCTGCCACTGCTGGTTGTTGCTTGAATGACTCATCTTTCCTCCCTGAGGGGCATGGGCCCCCGCTGTTCCTGTGCCATCTGGCCATATGTGTGCCGCCAACTGCCCTCGGGCAGGGCGGCCTGTTCGCAAAAGGGGGCCCCGGGTGTGCCCTCTGGGCCCACAAGGCGCTCGGTCGTGACCGGCGACCCCCTCTTTCTATCTGTAAAAACGATGGGCTGTGTCATAACGCATCTGTTTTAACGATGCGATTGACCCTTCACTCCCCTCAGCGAATGCCGCCAAAGCAGAGATATTTGGTCTCCAGGTACTCCTCCAGCCCTTCGGCCGCCCCTTCCCGGCCCAGCCCCGACTCCTTGATCCCGCCAAAGGGGGCCAGTTCGGTGGAGATGATCCCCTCGTTGATCCCCACCATGCCGTATTCGAGCCCCTCGGCCACTCGCCACACCCGGGCGATGTCGCGGCCATAGAAGTAGGCGGCCAGGCCATAGGGGGTGTCGTTGGCAAGCGCAATGGCCTCGGCTTCCGTCTCAAAGCGCACCAGGGGGGCGACGGGCCCGAAGATCTCCTCGTCCAGAATGGGGTTGCCCCGGGTGACCCCGGTCAGGATGGTGGGGTGATAGAAGAGGGGACCGGCGGGGTGGGCGTCGCCCCCCACCAGCACCCGGGCACCGGCGGCGACCGATTGCTGCACCAGCTCGGCCACCTTGCTGGCGGCGGCCGGGTTGATGAGGGGCCCGATCTGGACGCCCTCGCCCATGCCGTCTCCCACCTTGAAGGCCTTGACTGCGGCGGCGAGCTTCTCGGCGAAGGCGTCGTAGACGCTGGCCTGCACCAGGATGCGGTTGGCGCAGACGCAGGTCTGGCCGGCGTTGCGGTATTTGGAGGCCAGAGCCCCGGCCACGGCGGCGTCGAGGTCGGCGTCGTCAAAGACGATGAAGGGCGCGTTGCCGCCAAGCTCCAGGGAGAGGCGCTTCATGGTGTCGGCGCACTGGCGCATCAGCAGTTTGCCGATGCGGGTGGAGCCGGTGAAGGAGAGCTTGCGCACCACGGGGTTGCTGCACAGCTCGTTGCCCACCGCGCTCGCCTGATGGGAGGTGACGATGTTGATGACCCCAGCGGGAATGCCCGCCTGCTCCGCCAGTACCGCCAGCGCCAGGGCGCAGAGGGGCGTTTCGGCGGCGGGCTTGATGACGATGGTGCAACCGGCGGCCAGCGCCGGACCCGCTTTGCGGGTGATCATGGCGATGGGGAAGTTCCAGGGGGTGATGGCGGCCACGACCCCCACCGGCTGCTTGATGGTGGCCAGGCGCCGATCGGCGGAGAAGCCGGGGATGGTGCGGCCATAGGCACGCTTGCCCTCTTCCGCGAACCACTGGATGAAGCTGGCGCCGTAGGCCACCTCTCCTTTGGCTTCCGCCAGCGGCTTGCCCTGCTCGCAGGTCATGATACGGGCGAGCTCCTCCTGGTTGGCCATGATGCGCTCGAACCAGGCGTAGAGTTTGCTGCTGCGCTCCTTGGCGGTGAGGGCCGCCCAGGCGGGTTGCGCCGCGTGGGCCGCCGCGATGGCGAGGCGGGTATCCTCCCCGTCCATGTCGGGCACCTGGGTGATGATCTGGCCGGTGGCCGGGTTCAGGACCTCGAACCGGCGCCCGCCCAGGGACTCGCACCAGCGGCCGTCGACATAGGCCAGGGATTTGATCAGGGAGAGAGCAGGTTGTGATGCTGACATAAGTAAGGGGCCTCGATAGTGGGTCTGGGTGGCGCGTTTATGTGGGCACCGCCGTATAGAATAATAAGCACGTAACGACCATAAAATGAGCCGAAATGTTTTTCAAGTGTTAAATATATTTGAGTGAACTGGGCGTTACATGCTAGAAATGGGGCTGCGAGCGCGATTGTAGCGGTTTTCATTGCGCAGGGTGTGCAAAATAATGAACGCCCTGGGTTGTGCAGGATAGTGAACGGGGCTGACGTGCCTGACTCACTATATTGACCAGTCGGCCCCAGGTATTCGAATGACCATGGAAGGAGGTGGGCGATGGAGCAATCCCGTGGCGAGGTCCGGTGGCGGACCATGACGGACAACCCCCAGGCGGAGCACGAGAGAAACATGGGGGAGCGGCTCGCCCGGATCCGCAGGGAGCTCGGACTCTCCCAGCGCCGGGTGGCGGAGCTGAGCGGCCTGACCCACGGCGCCATCTGCATGATAGAGCAGAACAAGGTGAGCCCCTCGGTGGCCTCCCTGCAAAAGCTGCTGAGCGTCTACGAGCTGCCGTTGTCGCGCTTCTTCGCCGAAGAGGAGGTGGCGAGCACGCCCAGCGTGGTGATCAAGGCGGAGCAGCTCATCGAGCTTGGCAGCCAGGGGGTCTCCATGAAGCTGGTGCACAACGGCAACAATCGGCGCCAGCTCGGCTTCATGCTGGAGACCTATGCACCCGGCACCGACACCGGCGGCGTGGTGAAGCATCAGGGGGAAGAGGTGGGCACCGTGCTGGAAGGGTCGGTGCTGCTGACCCTGGCCGGCCAGACCTATGAACTGTGCGCCGGGGACAGTTATGTCATCGACACCGGCGAGCCCCACAGTTTCAGCAATCCCTCGGGGCAGGTCTGCCGCATCGTCAGCGCCCACACCCCGGCCAGCTTTTAATGTGAACAACCCGTTGTGTTGGAAACGAACCGGTAAGGAAACAGGGATCATGACCGAACATGTAAAGAGTTACTACGCAGCCAGTGCCAACAAACACGCGCCCTATCCCACGCTCACCGAGCAGCTGGAGTGCGACGTCTGCGTCATAGGCGCAGGCTACACCGGCCTCTCCAGTGCGCTGCATCTGGTGGAGAAGGGGTACAAGGTGGTGGTGCTGGAGGCGGCCAGGGTCGGCTTTGGCGCCAGCGGTCGCAACGGCGGCCAGATCGTCAACTCCTACAGCCGCGACATCGACACCATCGAAGCGAACTGCCCGCCGGATCAGGCCAGGCTGCTCGGCTCCATGTTGTTTGAGGGGGGCCAGATCATCCGCGAGCGGATCAAACGCTACAACATCCAGTGCGATCTGCAGGAGGGCGGGGTCTTTGCCGCCGAGACCGAGAAGCAGCTTCACGAGCTCAAGGCGCAGAAGGCGCGCTGGGAGAAGTGGGGCAACGACCAGCTGGAGCTGCTCGATGCCAAGGGGGTGCGCGAGGTGGTCGCGAGCGATCGCTACGTCGGCGCCCTGCTCGACAAGAGCGGCGGCCATATTCACCCTCTCAATCTGGCGCTGGGGGAGGCGGAAGCCATCCGCATTCAGGGGGGGCTTATCTTCGAGCAGTCCGCCGTCACCAGCATTACTCCGGGTCAGCCGGCATTGGTCAAGACCGCCAAAGGGGCGGTGAAGGCACGCTTTATCGTGGTGGCCGGCAACGCCTACCTCGGCAATCTGGTGCCGGAACTGGCCAGCAAGAGCATGCCTTGCGGCACCCAGGTGATCGCCACCGAAGTGCTGGGAGAGGAGCGGGCCCGTTCACTCTTGCCACAGAACTACTGTCTGGAGGATTGCAACTACCTGCTCGACTACTACCGTACCTCCGGCGATCACCGGCTCATCTATGGCGGCGGCGTGGTCTACGGGGCGCGGGATCCGGCGGACATCGAGCGGCTGATCATCCCCAAGATGCTCAAGACTTTCCCGCAGCTGGCCGACGTCAAGGTGGAGTACACCTGGACCGGCAACTTCCTGCTCACCCTGTCGCGCCTGCCGCAGTTTGGCCGCATCGGTCACAACATCTACTACATGCAGGGCTACAGCGGCCACGGCGTCACCTGTACCCATCTGGCGGGCAAGCTGCTCTCCGAGGTGCTGAGCGGTCAGGCAGAGCGCTTCGATGCGTTCGCCAGGCTGCCGCACTACCCCTTCCCGGGTGGCCGCCTGCTGCGCATCCCCTTCACCGCCGCCGGCGCCGCCTGGTACACCCTGCGCGATCGCCTGGGGGTGTGATGTCACCGATGGCCCGCCAGGCTGGTATGGTGCGGGGCGCCCTCCGATGCCATCGTCCCATGAGCGCGGCGGCAAGTCGGGCTCAAGGGGGCGAGCCAGGTCGACTGCGACAACAAGAAGAGGGAGGCGTTATGCCTCCCTCGTTTTTTGCCGTCAACCTGCCGGGGTCCTGACGGGGCTAGAAGCGGTAGGGGAAGCGGATCCCGATGGTGTAGTCCGGTGCGTCCGTGGTGAGCCCGGCAGACCAGTTGACCGCCATGGAGAGGTTGTCGGTGATGGCCCAGGTCGACCCCATGCCAAAGCTGGCGGCGTTGGCATCGGAGCCGATGACCTTCTCCATGGCAAAGCCTTCGGACCCCTGCTCGGACTCCATGGTGACGCGCTGGTTGATGTTGAAGGAGAGGCTGAAGCGTTCGTTGAGAGCGAATGCGACCCCCAGGCCATATTCATACCAGTCTCCCAGCTGGATGCTGCCGGGCTGGTTGCCGGGCTGGTAGGAGATATCGTCAAAGTCCTGCTTGAGGCTGTGACCATAGTTGAGGCTGGCAAACAGGATGGCGGGATCCATGGTCTTGACCAGGGAGAAGCCGGTGGAGAGCTGCCAGAGCCCGTTGCCGGTGGCGAGCTCCTTGGGGGTCACCAGGTTGCCCGATTCCGAGGTGTTGATCTCGATGCCGTAAGGATCCTTGCCGGTCGGCGCCTTGGCCCGGAAGTTCCACACCAGATCCGGCCAATCCTCGCTCTCTGCCATGACCCTGTAGTAGATGGCGAGGCTGAGATCCCCCAGACCGCCATCGCTGACGCTCTGCTCCTCGAAGTCGCGGCTGGAGTTCTCCTTGCCGGTGCTCTGGTAGTTGGTGTTGCGGAACATGTAGGGGAGGGCCAGCTCCAGTTGCCAGCGATCGTTGAGGGTGTAGCGGGTGATGACATCCGCCGTCCACTGATCGGAGCGCACCCGATCCAGGTTGATTTCGCCAAGGAAGATGGCGTCCAGGGCGAGGAAGCCGCGCAGGGCGAGATCCTTGCGGTTGTAGTGCTGGTAGGAGAGGCCCACATCGACGGTCAGGGCGCGGTCGAACACATTGTGCTGTTCGATCATCAGGTCTTCGGTACTGCGGCCGACTTCCGGCGTGCGCCGTGAGGCGTCCTGCTGGGTGGAGGCGACGGCGGCCCCGGCTCCGACCCCGGCGGTTGCCGTCGTGGCACCGGCGGCCTTGACGGCCTCCAGGCGGGCCTTGACGGCCTCCAGGCGGGCCTGGAGCTGATGAAGGGCCTGATTTTGCTGGATCAGTTGCTGGCGCAGGAGATCCAGCTGTTGTTGCAGGGCCTCCTCCTCGGCCGTGGCCCCCCAGCAGGCGAAGGGGGCGAGGGCAATCAACAGCATGCGAGACTGTTTCATCGGGATACGTCCTTGTTGTTTATCATCCTTTCTGATGGTTCAGCCCCCGGGCTCACCGGTGCTCAGCGCGAAAACCAGATGCGGGTCTGATTGAGCGTCTGCAAACCGTCCCCCCTGACCTTGTTGAACTGCAGCAGCCCTCGGCTGAAGTCGGTACCGCGCAGGCTCTGCTCCAGCAGGACCCGGCCGTCGGAAGAGTGTAGTTGCAAGCCGGCATAATTCCCCGAGACCCGATAAGTGGCGGTGCCAAGATCGCCCTGGTGCTCGTAGCTGCCCGCCTGAACCAGGTGTCCCGTCATGGTCGGGGTGGTCAGTTCAATACCGGTCTGGTTGACCGAGCTGTTGCCGCTCCCCTCCAGTTGAACGACCTGCACCAGCCCGGCCCCCTGCACCTGGGCCTCCTTGGCGGGTGTGGCCGCGGGCTTGACCTCATCCTTGACGCGCACATCCAGCTTGGGTTTGTTTTGCACAATGCTCAGCGCCAGGTTCATGGCCGCCGTCTGCTGGGCCTGGGCCGTGGTCAGTGACGAGATGAACTCGATGCCGAAGTAGCTGATGCCATGGCTGCTGACATAGCGGCCGCGCAGGTGGGCCAGCTCCCCGTCCGCCAGTTCGGGCGCAAAGTGGTCTGACAGATGGGCCAGCGGGTCCGGTGCTGCCAGCAGCGGAGAGGCGATGCCACCCAGGCTGCAGAGGAGGCATAGGGCGGGTCGGGTATTCATGATGACCTCACATTAGGCTGTGTTCTTAAAGTGATGAGGATATAATCTCACATCTTCTCAACAGCTTAAGATCCATTCCGTGTCCCGCCGTTATCAGCTGACTGATGCACAATGGGGGCTTATCGAGCCCCAGTTTCCTTCTCGAAGCCTGATCGGGCGCCCTACCCGTGAACCGCGCCAAGTGCTCGATGGCATTCTCTGGATACTCCACACCGGAGCTCCTTGACGAGACCTTCCAGAACGTTTCGGACCATGGAATTCGGTCTACAACACCTTCCGGCGTTGGCAGGATGCAGGCCGGATTGATGCCATTCTGGAAGCGCTGCAACTCAAGCTCAATGAAGAAGGGCTCATCGATTTCGACCTGTGGTGCCTGGACGGCTCCAATGTCAGAGCATCCAAAGATGCTGCCGGTGCACGTAAAAAAACACCTCAATGAATCAAGCCCTTGGCCGTTCCGCGGGGAGGTTTCGGCAGCAAAATTCACTTGGTCACGGACGGTCATGGCTTACCACTGAGCTTCTGCCTGTCACCGGGGCAATCAGCAGAAATCAGCTATGCAACAAGCGCGTTGGCCATGGCGAGGATACCAACGTCATCAGGT
>NZ_JALIHH010000054.1:0-14017 GCF_022869435.1 Aeromonas sp. LsrichE-8G | reverse complement strand
GGACACGCCGTTTTAGCCTGTGGAGGCGTGGTGCAATCAGGCCGCCCGATGAAGCAGGAACCCGGTACTGCGCGAGCAGCTATCACCCAGTAATGGGAATCCCCCTCCTGTGACGCGAAGCGCTAAGGTGGGGGAGGATGTCAACTCGCTATCGAGCAGGGTCAACCCGATGATGGTGTCCTTGCTGTTATAGCGGGGGATCAGATAGCCCTTTTCTAGCAGCTTCTTCTTGAGGGCCAGCTTCTTCATGGCCCATTCACCGTTCTGCTGTGCCCATCGGCTGTAGACCGCGTAGACCTCGCTCATGGGCACTTTGGCCCCTGCTCTGGCCTGGGTGCACTCTTCAAGGAAGCAGCCAACCATATCCGACTCGGCACGGTAGGTCTCGACATCCTGCTTGAGGCGAGCAGGAATCGATGCCTTGAGCCTCTGCTCTTGCCACATCTGGCAGCCCTGGATGGCCCAGTTCAGAATGCCGGGCATCTCGGCCCGCAGCTTCTCCATCAGCATTGGGTCCAGCTGTTCCTTCGTGAAGGAGGCATTGAAGGGCAGCATCAGCATCCGACGCCACATGCCATTGCTGGTATCGCGGATCTCGGGCTTGTGGTTGCCCACCATCACCAGAGAGAAGGATGGGCGGAACTCCATCTCCTTCTTGGCGTAGGGAGCACGAGCGACAATTACGTCATCCCCCGTCATGGCCTTCACCAAGTTCTCATCCATACGGGCCCCCTCTGGCAGCTCGTTGGCGACCACCAGACGTGCATCCACCAGCTTGGTCAGTGACGGGTTCGGACCGGTATTGCCGTTGCGGTTGAACAGCAAGACGTTACTGTTGATCTGCCGACTGAACTCTCCCAGCAACTGCTGAATGACCGACATGAAGGTACTCTTGCCGTTGCAGCCGCCCCCGTGGAGGAAGAACAGGAGCTGTTCGTCGGTGCGGCCGGTGATCCAGTAGCCCACACAACGTTGCAGGAAGGCAACGTACTCGGCATTACCACAGCAGATCTCGTCGATGAACTGCTCCCATCGCGGGCAGACAGCAGCTGGGTCGTAGACCACCGGGCTATGGTGGGTCATCATGAATGCCCGTCTCGGTGCCAACAGGCGACCCGACTTCAGGTCGATGACACCGTTCGCCGTGCCCAACAGCATCGGATTGGCGTTCAGCTCGTGCAGTCTTGCCGTCATCATCGGCTTGGCCAGTTCCAACATGTTCTGAATGCCAGCCCGGTTAAGGCTGCTAGAACCGTGTCTGAGCACTGCATAAGCCCAAGACAGCTCCTCTTTCTTGCACGCCTGCTTGATCAACATCTGCCCGATTTCCTGGATCTCTTTGCCCACGGTTTGAGCAAGGATCATGGGCGTCAAGTCATTCTGGGTCCAGTGCGTACCATCGAAGTGGATGAAGCCACCTAACTCAGGGACGAACTTCAGGTTATGCCCGTGCATCTGCACGAACCGTTCAGCGTTGGCTGAATCGTTGAGCTCGTTTTCAAAGATGGCTGTACGTGGCATGACCTTGACGACTTCCGGCTGCTGATCATCGTCCTGAACGGCTTCGGCTTCGGCTTCGGCTTCGGCTTCGGCTTCGACCTCAGCCACAGGCTCAACCAGGGTGAATGCCGCCACCAGTTCGGTCAGAGGCAAGGGGTTGTCGCCATGCAGGTATTCGTCGATGTCCTTCACGCAATCTGGCAGCTTGACTTGGGTCAGCTTGAGGCCCAGCCGAGCCATCTTTGAGCGGTACTTGTCGCCCGCGTCATCAGTGTCGAAGAAGGTTACGACGTCACGGTCAGCCAGCTCACGCTTCAACCACTCCAGCTGGGTCTGTGACAGCGTGCCAATGCTAGCCAGCACAGGGCCCGGCCAACCTGCATCCACCAGCGACAGGCGGTCATTCTCTCCTTCTACCAGGGCGACAGGACCTGGAGCATTCAGACACTCTTCCCCGTAGAACTGCACCCCGTTAAGCCAATGACGGCTCGGCAGTTGGTACGGTTGACCCTTATTTGGATCCTTGAAGGTGAAGCGGCTGACTTGTCCGTTGCGGTCGAAGTGCGGGAACACATAGACACCACTCGGGAAGAAGTCACGAAGCAGATCTGGGGCATCGTTGCGAAGCTTGACCAGACCGGAGGCCAGTCGCTCCTCTTGGCTGAACCCTGCATCCTTCAGAACCTTGTTCAGGCCACCGGAGAAGCCGATATCCAACCCCACCAACACCTCCTCAGAGTGGCCACGCCGCTCCATCAGTTCGTCTACATCCAGACGGGACTGATAGTGACTAGCTGCGAGATTGAAGAGTTCTTGCAGGCGAGCAGGTGGGGCCGTGTAGATCGGCTGCTCCAGCTTCACCACTTTGCGAACGGTTGGGGTGACTGACAGCTCGCCCAGCAGAAGCAAGCGGGCTGCATCAACAGAGCTACGGGCTTTGTCGCACTTGACGACTAGATCGAACACGTCGCCTCTTTCCTCGCAACTGAAGCAGTGGAAGCTATCGCCGTCAGGGTAGAGGGTGAAGCAATCATTATGGCCGCACAGTGGGCAACTGGCATCATCCAGTCGGTAGGTGTTGGAGCCGACTTTTTTGACGTCTTGCCCGGTCAGGGCTGAGGCGACATCCATAATGGGGAACTGCTCTTTGATGGCAGCAAAGTCGATAGTCAGGGAGTGGCCAGCATCGGCCAGGGCAAATTCAAGGTCAAATTGAGTGGATTGAGACATGGTGTCTCTCCTCTTAGAGGACCGCTGCTGTGGAACTAAAATTAGGTTGTGTGTGTTCCAAGCGGCGGTAATCAGGTCGGGTAACAGCGCCCCCCGTGGGCCTATGGCGTGAGCCAAGGTGCGATGTGCGGGGGCGTCTGCCCGCCGACAACCCCGACTATACGGATCGGCATAAGCAATACAACCCCTCTTTTTTCCTCCCCAAGGTCCCATTTCGAGTTTTCGTTGTGAACAACGCAAAAACGGCTATTCATGAAATATTCTAATGATTGACAACAGGTGATGTAGTGACATTCCTTGCTAAGTTGATAGCTGGCCTCCGCCCCCGCCAAATAGGTGGGATATGAGGTCTGCCGAGATGCTGAAATTTTGGCAGATTTAAGAACTTTTTCTACGAAGTCTCACACAGAAAAAGTTCTATAAAATGCTGAAATTTCCGCAGATTGAGCACCCTAATTGGCCCTTTTGCCCTTGTTGGTGGGCAAAACGGGAAAATCAAAAACGGCAGATTTACGCAGCCTGCTCCGAGGCCACGACTGGAGGCCAGATGCTGTGATAGGATCACGCTATTTCGAGCGTTCCACGGGGTTTCCATGACAACCAATATCTCATCCCTTGCCAACCTTATCTGGTCGGTGGCTGACCTCCTGCGAGGTGATTTCAAACAGTCCCAGTATGGCCGCATCATCCTGCCATTCACCGTGTTACGTCGTCTTGAGTGCGTACTGGCCCCGACCCGTGACAAGGTGCTGGCCACCGCCGAGAGCACCAAGGCCATGCCCGAGCTGGCCCGCCATAAGCTGTTGCTCAATGCCGCTGGGCAGAGCTTCTACAACACCGCCAAGCTCACCCTGAACAACCTTGGCGAGAAGCAGATTGGCGACAACCTGGATGCCTATGTGCGGGGCTTTTCCCGTGAGGCATTCGAGGTGTTCGAGCACTTCAACTTCGCCGCCAGCATCGATCTGCTGGAAGATGCTGACCTGCTTTACAAGGTTGTCCGCAACTTCGCCAACGTCGATCTCTCCCCCGAAACCGTCGACAACTACCACATGGGTCTGGTGTTCGAGGAGCTGATCCGCAAGTTTGCCGAGAGCTCCAACGAGACCGCCGGTGAGCACTTCACCCCCCGTGACATCGTGCGGCTCACCACCTCCCTGGTGTTTGCGGCCGATGACGAGGCCCTGACGACGGCAGGGGTGGTGCGGACCATCTATGACCCCACCGCGGGCACTGGCGGCTTCCTCTCCTGCGGCATGGAGTACCTGCACGAGCTGAACCCGGCGGCCCGTCTCGCCACCTTCGGTCAGGAGCTCAACCCCGAGTCATTCGCCATCTGTAAGGCCGACATGCTGATCAAGGGTCAGGACATCAGCAACATCAAGCTCGGCAATACCCTCTCCGACGACCAGTTGTCGCTGGATAAGTTCGACTACTGCCTCTCCAACCCGCCATTCGGGGTGGACTGGAAGAAGGTCGAGAAGCAAGTGCGGGATGAACACCTGCTAAAGGGCCACAGTGGCCGCTTCGGGGCGGGCCTGCCCCGTGTCTCTGACGGCTCACTCTTGTTCCTGCAACATCTGATCGCCAAGATGAAGCCGGAGGGCGCCCGTATCGGCATCATCCTCAACGGCTCTCCGCTCTTTACCGGTGGGGCAGGTAGCGGCGAGAGCGAGATCCGCCGCTATATCCTCGAGCACGACCTGCTCGATACCCTGGTGGCCTTGCCCACCGACATGTTCTACAACACCGGCATCGCCACCTATATCTGGCTGCTGTCGAACCACAAACCGGCCGAGCGTAAGGGCAAGGTGCTGCTGATCAACGCCAGCGATCTGCACAGCCCCATGCGCAAATCCTTGGGCTCCAAGCGTAAGCAGTTGAGTGACGAAGCGATTGAGGAAGTAGTGCGTCTCGCCAGCCGCTACGAAGCAGGCCCCATCGCCAAGATCTTCCCCACTACCGCCTTTGGCTACCGTCGCATTACCGTGGAGCGGCCGCTCAAGCTCGCCTTTATGCCCCATGACGCGGAACGACTAGCGAGCCTGCAAGCCGACAAGGGCTGGGCCAAGCTCGATGCCGAGCTGCAGCAGGCCATCCTCAAGGCACTGCCAACGCTGCCGGAGCGGCTGCTCTGCCGCGAGCAGTTCAAAAAACAGCTCACCAAGGCGCTCATTGTGTTGAATAGCACTGTGAAGCTGCCAGCCCCGGCCCTCAAGCTGCTGGTCAGTACCTTCGGCGAGCAGTGCGATGAGGCTCAAGTCTGCAAGACCAAGGGCGAGGTGGAAGCCAGTAGCGATCTGCGGGACTACGAGAACGTGCCACTGGGGGAGGACATTCACGACTACCTCAAGCGGGAGGTGCTGCCCCATGTGCCGGACGCCTGGATTGATCTCGGCAAGACCGATCCGCTCGATGGCCAAGTCGGCATCGTCGGCTATGAAATCCCCTTTAACCGCCACTTCTACCAGTACCAGCCGCCCCGTTCGCTGGAAGCCATCGATGCCGATCTGGATGAGGTGGCCAGGGAGATCATGCAATTGCTGGCGGAGGTGCATTCATGAGCGAGGTAGTGGCAACTCAGCAACAAGGGCTGACAGGCAAGTACCACTCCTATCCTGAGTACAAGGATTCAGGGATCGCTTGGTTAGGGAATGCGCCCAGTCATTGGGCTGTTTTTCACGGTAAGAGACTTCTTACCCAATGCAGAGAGACGGCTAGACCAGAATCTACGCAACTAGCTGCGAGTCAGGCATACGGTGTTATTCCACAGTCTTTATTGATGGAGATGACCGGAAATAAAGTGATGCTTGCCTTGAAGGGAACGGACAACTTTAAGCATGTTTCTGAGAATGATTTTGTTATAAGCCTGCGTAGCTTCGAGGGTGGTATAGAACATAGTTCTTACTCTGGTTGTGTGAGCCCTGCATACACTGTTCTTCAAGCAGTGAAACCTATTTATCCTTGGTTTTATCGGTATCTTTTCAAGAGTTCACCCTATATTGCAGCACTACAGGCATCTACTGACAGCTTGAGAGATGGTAAATCAATCACTTTCGAGCAATTTGGCGCTATATCATTACCGCTTCCTTCACACGAAGAACAACGTACCATCGCCGCCTTCCTCGACTATGAAACTGCCCGGATTGATCGGCTTATTGCCCAGCAGCAGCGGCTGATCGAGCTGCTGAAAGAGAAGCGGCAAGCGGTGATCTCCCACGCTGTGACCAAGGGCCTCAACCCCGATGCCCCCATGAAAGACTCCGGCATCGAGTGGCTAGGCCAAGTGCCGGAGCATTGGGTTGTAAGTGACCTGAGTTATACACTTTCAGCTATTGCTGATATCGATCACTACATGCCTGAATCGGTTGATATTGGTGTCCCATATTTAATGACCGGTGACTTAAAAAACTTTGCACATGAAATAGACTTTTCTGAATGTAAACAAGTTAGCTATGTGGAATATGGTAAGTTATCTAGAAAAATCCAAGCATCAATTGGTGACGTAATAGTTGCAAGATATGCAACAATTGGTACGGCAACTTATGTTGATATAGATAAAGAATTTCTTGTTTCATATGCTTGCGTGACCGTTAAGCCGAATCTGCATAAGGTTGCAGGCTTGTATCTGTATTATTTCATCAAGTCACATTCATTTTTGGAAGGGCTGCTGAATAAGGTTAATACTAATACTCAAGGGAATGTGGGTATTAATGATCTAAAGAAAGTAAAAATATCGCTCCCTGATGTTCAGGAACAAGGAGAGGTTGTTCTTTATTTGGAGTCGATAACAAAAAAAATTGATTCTTTATCAAGGCAAGCAGAGCGGGCCATAACCTTAATGAATGAACGCCGCACAGCCCTGATCTCCGCCGCCGTGACTGGCAAGATCGATCTGCGGGGCTGGACGGCACCCACCGACGAGGTGGTCGCATGAGTTCAATGCCGCAAACCGAGGTGACTGATGCTATCGCTCCAGACATCAATGACGAGCAGTACCGCTGGCTGACCGAGTTGATTTTCGATAGTAAGGAGCTCGATAAGCTGGGGGGCATGGTCTCGGAGTTCAACCTGTTTGAAGCGATGGGAATGGTGCGTCAGGAGATCCGCCACTCCCATTTTCTCGGCACCCTCTTTAATCCCCGAGAACCTCATGGTTTGGGCTCTCGCTTCTTTGAATCGCTGCTTTCAAGGTTGCTCTATGTGCCGGATCGGCGTAGTGGCGAAGTATCCCTGCTCGATATCCATCTCTGCGATTACGACGACCTGCAGGTGTTTCGTGAGCAAGATCGTATCGATCTACTGCTGGTGAGCCCGTAGGTTCGATTAGCGAAGCGTAATCGGACGATCGCGTTATCAGACCTTCTCGTTTTCTCGCACAGGAGTGAATGGTATGACTCTGCCTACCCTCACCGCACAGTTAGCCGCACTCGCCGCCGCTCACCCCGAGGTGATGGTGCTGTGGCTCTATGGTTCCCACGCCAAGGGGAACGCTGGGCCCCACAGCGACTGGGATCTGGCGGTAGCCTTCGACCCCGTCAAATTGGTTGACTCTCTGGATAACCGGTTGCGGCCCGAGTTGCTGGCCCTCGACTGGCAGCGAGCCTTGGGGCTGGCCGAGGGGCAGTTATCGGTGGTCGATATCAATCAGGCGCCCATTCCGCTTGCCTTTGCGATTGTCGATGCCAACCGGGTACTGTTTTGCCGCGATCAGGGTCGCCGTCTGCGTGAAGAAGCCCGTATCATGTCGCAGATGGAATTCCTTCTCTACAGCCAAGCCAATGAGCATAAGAAATACTGAGGTCTGGTATGCAGCTTGCCGATTACCAATTTCTACAGGCACTGGCGAGATTACCGTTTGTCGAGGCGATCTGGCTATTTGGCTCGCGAGCCCGGGGTGAGCAGCGTGAACGCTCCGATATCGATCTCGCCATCGAGTGCCCCGGTGCCTGCGAGGCGCAATGGCAGCAGGTGTTGGCGATCATCGATGAGGCCGATACCCTGCTCCCTATCGATTGTGTGCGACTCGATGAGGAGTCGCCCCAGAGCCCGCTGTATCAGGCCATCCTGCGTGACAGGGTGCCTCTCTACCGACGAATGACGCCTTAAGGAAGTGCAATGAGTCTGGATCTGAATCTGGTTGCCCTTGGCAACGCCCTGCAACGTCTCGCCGAATCCCTGAGCTATGACGCGAGCCAACCGCTGGTGGTCGATGCCAGCATCCAACGCTTCGAGTTCTGTATCGAACTGACCTGGAAGACCCTGAAAAAGGCGCTGGCGGCGGAAGGTATCGAAGCCAATACCCCCCGTGAGTGCATGAGCCAAGCCTATGCGGCCCACTGGCTGGCCGATGAGACGGTCTGGTTGTCGATGCTCAAAGATCGCAACCTGACCTCGCATACCTACAAGGAAGCTCTTGCGGTCGAGATCTATAGCCGTCTGCCGGGGCATCTGGCGGCGATGCAGTCGCTTTATCAGGTACTGCTGGCCCGAGGGGGTCAGCCATGAGCCTGGACCTCAGTTTGGAAAATAGGGCTCGGGAGAAGGCATTTCAGGATCATATCATCGAGCAACTGGCTGCATCAGGTTGGCTGGTCGGTGAGTCGTCTCGCTACGACAAAGAGCGAGCACTCTACCCGGAAGATGTGATCGCCTATGTGCAGGAGAGCCAGCCAGAGGGGTGGCAGAAATACTGCAAGACCTACGGTGAGGAGCCAGAGCGTCATCTGCTCAACGCCGTGGTCAGGGCTCTTGAGAGCGATGAGCGGGGCACCTTGTGGTTACTCCGTCATCAGGTAGAGGATCGAGGGCACCGGCTGGCAGTGGCCACCTTCAAGCCTGACCATGACCTTAACCCCACGCTTTGCGAGCGTTATGCCAAGAACCGGCTGCGGGTGGTGCCAGAGCTGGTTTACAGCCCTCACGGCTATGAGGGGCGGCTCGATCTCACTCTGTTTCTCAACGGTATTCCGGTGGCTACCTTAGAGCTCAAGTCTTGCTTCAAACAGAGTCTGGAGAACGCCAAGCAGCAGTACCGCTTCGACCGCCCACTGGTGACGGCGGGCAAGCGTGAGCCCTTGCTGGCTTTTCGTCGCGGAGCCTTGGTGCACTTTGCCGTGAATCAGTTTGAGGTGGCGATGACCACCCGGCTGGCCGGAGCAGATACCTTCTTCCTGCCGTTCAACCGGGGCACCGCCAAGGGTGGGGCAGGAAACGATCAGCCTGAGACAGGCTATGCCAGCGAGTACCTCTGGCAGGAGATTTTCTCCCCTAAGACCTTCCTCAATATTCTGGGCCGCTATCTGCATCTGCAAGTCACCTTTGATGAGGACGCCCTCGGCCGTCGCAAGAAGAAAGAGACGATGATCTTCCCCCGCTATCACCAGTGGAAGGTGGTGGAGACGCTGTTGGCGACCCTCCGGCAGGAAGGCAGCGGCCAGAAGTACCTGATCCAGCACTCGGCGGGCTCGGGCAAGTCGAACTCTATCGCTTGGTTGACCCATCAGCTGGCGTCGCTGCGGCGAGTCAGTGACGGTGGCTCGGGGGATAAGCTGTTCAATTCGGTCATCGTCGTCACCGACCGGACCGTGCTCGATAGCCAGTTGCAGGAGACCATCGCTCAGTTCGATCACGCATCCGGGGTGATCTCCCGCATTAATCGGGAAGAGGGGGATGGCAGCAAATCTGCTCAGTTGGCCGAGGCACTGACCAGCGGCACTCCCATCATTATCGTCACCATTCAGACCTTCCCCCATGTGCTCAAGGCGATTCAGGAGAGCTCCAGCCTGAAGGCCAGCCGCTTTGCGGTGGTGGCCGACGAGGCTCACTCCAGCCAGACCGGCAAGACAGCCCGTCAGCTGCGTGAGGTGTTGATGGCCGAGCAGTTGAATGATGAAGAAGAGCTCTCGGCCGAGGATGTGATGAACCTGACCTTGGCTGCCCGTGGCGGCAGCCAGAACATCAGCTACTTCGCCTTCACTGCTACCCCGAAGGCCAAGACGCTGGAGCTGTTCGGTCGCTCGCCCAAGCCCCATCTGCCCATTTCTGATGAGAACAAACCCGAGCCATTCCATGTCTACACCATGCGCCAGGCGATCGAGGAAGGTTTTATTCTCGATGTGTTGCGGAACTACACCAACTACCAGTTGGCGTTCAAGCTGGCGATGGATAGCGAAGCAGCTGATGCAGAAGTGGACAGCAAGAAGGCCAAGCGCAAGCTATCCCAGTGGGTCCGGCTGCACCCGCACAACATTGGCCAGAAAGTGCAGGTGATAGTCGAGCACTTCCGCCAGCACGTTGCACCGCTGCTGGCCGGTCAGGCGAAAGCCATGGTGGTGACCAGCAGCCGGATGGAGGCGGTCCGCTACAAGCTGGCCTTCGACAAGTACGTTAAGGACCAGGGTTATCAAGCCATTCGGGCCATGGTGGCCTTCTCGGGCGACATCGAGGACGAGGGACAGACGTGGAACGAGCGGAACATGAACCCGGAGCTGAAGGGCAGGGACATGCGTAAGGCGTTCGATACGGCTGACTATCAGGTGATGCTGGTGGCCAACAAGTTCCAGACCGGGTTCGATCAGCCCAAGCTGTGTGCCATGTATGTAGACAAGAAGCTGACCGGGGTGGACTGCATCCAGACCCTCTCGCGGCTCAACCGCACCTATCCGGGCAAGGAGAGTACCTATGTGCTCGACTTCGTGAACGACCCGCAGGATGTGCTGGAAGAGTTCCAAAAGTATTACGAAACCGCCACGCTGGATTCAGTGTCGGACCCGAACCTGATCTATGACCTGTTCCACAAGCTCAAGGGCGAAGGGATCTTCACCTGGCCCGAGGTGGTAGCGTTTACCGATGCCTACTTCGACCCCAAACGGGGGGCCGATGCCTTCTTGCGGCACGCCGTTCCGGCCAGAGATCGCTTCGCCAAGCGTTACCGGCTGGCCATCGATGCTATTCGGGAGTGCCGGACCCAGCTCAAGTGGCTGATCGAACAGGGCGGCTCAGGGAGTGATCAGGCCAACGCCGAGCGGCGGTTGAAAGAGGCCGGGGAAGCCCGTTCGGTGCTGGAGCTGTTCAAGAAGAACCTCAACGGTTATGTGCGGTTCTACGAGTTTGTCTCTCAGATCACCCCCTTCGACGATTACGACATGGAGCGGCTGTGTGTCTTTGCTCGTCACCTGTTGCCTCTGCTGCGGGAAGAGGTACTGGATGAAGAGCAAGTAGACCTTTCCTCGGTGATGCTGAGCCACTACCACCTCAAGGCCAAGCGGACCCAGGATCTGCAACTCAAAGAGAATGCGGCCGGTTATGGGCTGGAGGGGATCGCCTCCCTCGGCAGCGCCAAGCCGAAAGAGGAGAAGAAGGATTTCCTCTCCGAACTGCTGGCTCGGATGAACGATCTGTTTGGCCTGGAAGTGACTGATGGGGACAAGCTCGACTGGGTGCAGGGGATGGTCAGCAAGCTAAGCGAGAACGGCCCCCTGATGGAACAGGTTCGCAATAACCCACGGGAATCGATCCTGCATGGCGATTTCCCGAATGCGGTGGATGAAGCCGTCATCGGGCGAATGGAAACCCAGCAGGGCATGTCGCTGACGTACCTCTCTCACCCCGATAAGGCCAGGGCATTGCAGAATATGCTGCTGGACTTGCTGCTCGAGGGGTTGGCTGGCCATCAGTCATTACGGACACAGAGCCAGTAGGCGTTTGCTGGAGAGGCATGTCAGGGTTGACGTGCTCCTTCAGCGGGCAACGAGACCGAGCAAAGGAAGTGGGAACACCATCCTAGGTAGGTCGAGGAGGTCTGCCGATCTGCTGAAATTTTGGCAGATTTAAGAACTTTTTCTACGAGATTTCATACAGAAAAAGTTCTATAAAATGCTGAAATTTCAGCAGATTGAACATCCAAAATGACCCCTTTGCCTTTGATGGCGGGCAAAAGGGCCAGATTCAAAATCAGCAGATATTAGCCTTGCGGGTTCCGCAGTGGACGCCAGACGTATCCTGATAGCTCTTTGGCATTTGCCGGGGGCAGAGTATGCAGATCATCTGCTTCGAAACCGAAATGGTTCATCATCTCTGACAGGGAGTAGCAGAGTTGATCGCCTTCCGCTTGACTGAAGGTGCCGTCATAGCGCTGGATGAAGTTCGGGGTGAAGCTCTCACCTGTTGTGCAGACCGGCAGCGTCTGTATCTTGAGATCTTCTGGCCCACCTTCTGTAATCTTGACGGCGTACCCGAGCAATGGGTAACGCTCAAGGGTCGTTTCTCCGTTGTCGTTTGGTTCGACAATGATGTAACCGTACTCACTGGGCTGAGCGGGGATAAAATGAGTAGTTGCCACTGGTGTTCTCCTTCACACAAAACGAGACGATATTGCTAAAAAATGGTCTCAAGTGAGTTTTAATTCCTCTTTTTTGACCACGAGTGGAAACATATCGCGTCATAAAAGGGAAAACCGTGAAATCCGTCTAAAAATTTCTAAGAGGGCTCATAGGTGAATGTGGGCCCCTGCACCCCTTATACCAGTTCCGTTCGGATTCAATAACAACCAAGCCCCCTGGCATAAGTAACTCGTGTACCCAAACGACGCGAGGTTACTGTTATGTCACAACACTATGATGATCAACCCGGACAGGGCGATCACATCATCAATCAGGCATTGGCCATTCTGGAGAGCCGACAGCGGCATCTTGGCAATGCCTTCACTCAACCCAAAGCGGCAGCAGACTTCCTTCGGCTCAAGATGGGGGAGTACGAGCGGGAAGTGTTCGCCGTCATGCTGCTCGACAATCAACACCGACTGCTCGATTACCAGGAGCTGTTCTTCGGCACCATCAATGCAGGCACCGTTCACCCCCGTGAGGTGGTCAAGGCGGCCCTTAACAGAAACGCCGCTGCGGTCATTCTGGCCCACAACCATCCCTCCGGTATGGTCGACCCCTCGGACGCCGACAAGGCTGTCACTGTTCGTCTCAAGGATCTGCTTGAGATGGTAGACGTGCGAGTGCTCGACCACTTTGTGGTGGGACAGCACGACATCGTCTCGTTTGCCGATAGGGGGTTGCTATGACCCCATCCAAACCGCTACAGGCTTTGTTCACCAAGATCATCGGCAGCTACCCCGACGCCACCGCCCTGACCCTCAACTTCCGCAGTCACGATTATTCCGCCGACACCGGTGGTTACCGTCCGGTCGAAATCCGTCTGGAGAAACGGGCTGGCAGCTGGGGGATGGCCTACGTTACTGAGTTCACTTACCTCGGTGGCGAGCTGGTCAAGGATCTCGATTTTGACTTCAACGCCGGGCTGGCATCACAGCTCTGGAGTGGAGAGCGGCCACTGGCCACCACCATGGACCTCTACCGGCTCTGGGAGAGGAACTTTCTCGACTATCACCGGATGGAGGTCTACCGCCTGAAGATAACCCCTGAGTAATCGCCATGAATGACTTCATGAAAACCTTGCTGCTGGACGCCTTGAAGGCAGCCCTGACGGCATTTGCGTCGGTCATCGTCAACGCGATGATGGCCCGCTACATGCCGCCACACTTCTACAACATGAACGAAGAGGACTACCCATGAACAAAATGATCCTGACCTCGGTGACTCTGGTTGCCATTGCAGGGGGAACCCTGATGATCCGCCTAATCGCCCGTGACAAGGCTCACGCTGAGGAGCTGGCCAAGGTATTACGGATGCCTGGCGGGTCGACGCGTCATTGAGATCCCCTGGTCGGCACCCTGCATGACCAATAGATAGAGCAGCCAGAGCATCTGGTTGACTACCCCTGCGGGCCCTCCATCACGGAGCGGCCCGTTTTCATTTGTATCACTGGCTCAGGTCAATAGACCAAGGTACACTGACGCGACCGGTCAGAAGGTCGAAAGGAACCCATATGACCGGCAAAAAGTGGCACTTTCGCTCGCGTCACACGGGCTTGCCCTATTGACCAGGAGGAGACCATGGCACTGGTGGGATACGCACGTGTCAGCACTGTGGGGCAGAGCCTGGATGCCCAGCTTCAGGCTCTGGCTGAGTGCAGCAAGATATTCCAGGAGAAAGTGAGCGGGGCAAAGGATGACCGTCCTCAGCTCTCGTTGATGCTGGATTTTGTTCGTGAAGGAGACGTGGTGATGGTGACTGCGTATTCCGGCGAAGTTGAACAGCCATTCCGGCCAACGTGAACACCCTGATCCTTAACGCGCTCACGTCACCCCGTTTCTAACTCGAGTGTTCAGATTGGGTCAACTCACTTCTCCTCTTTCTCATCGATTCTCCCTTCAGTG